>JAGQVA010000788.1 GCA_020438265.1 Bacteroidota bacterium | reverse complement strand
TGGCTTTATAAATTGACAAAGCAAGTTCAGGGTTGTGCAGCCCTTCAAGTGCAATGGAGGCCGTTTCCTGATTTAAGATAATGTCATGAGGGTACTTTTTGCGGATGTTCTCCAAATGTAAAAATGCTGCTTCTGCATTTCCCCGATAGAAGCTATTTATAAACTGAAACCATGATTTTTCATAGGTACTCATATGATTGATATGTCGACTTAAAAACTCAAAATGCTTTTTGTTTTCCCCGGCGATACCTATACGGTTTATATTTAGAAATTGTATTCTGGGTAAATAAAAAGTAGAATCAATTGCTATAATTTCGTTCAGTATTTGTTCGGGGTATGGCCATTCTAACAGTAATTGCAGGTATAGATCATAGGCTTTGTATTTTGGAGGTTTAATTTGTTTTTGATCTACAAAATCCCGGGCAAGCCAATAGCCGCAAATGCTTTCTCTCAATTGGGTAATCAGCCCTTCTTTGTCTTCTGCATTTCCTTTAATGGGATCAAAACTTCTTTTTAAACGCCCATCTTCGGCATCCTCCAATTCCAGGTTAAAAACCAGTTCTCCTTTATCCTCATAAAAATTACCAATAATCACATTTTTAGCTCCAGTAAGCTCTGCAAAAGTTGCTCTGCCTTCCGGATCATTTGCGCGAATACCTATAGCATCCTGATGAATCCTTGCAGTAGCGGGAGAAACCACCTCTGCATCTCCTATTTCCATAAGCCCCCGATTGATCCAGTCTGCAGCTATATCTCCCAGAATATCGAGGTTGGGATCATTAGTCTTGTTCACAAAAGGAAGAATAGCAACCCGTTCGGAGCGAAGTTGTTCTACATCGGAAACCTTTGATTTTAACCCAAAAGAATAGACAAGGAATAATAAAGCTCCCATAGCAGCAACGACAAATCTCAATCCAAAGCGAATCCAATGTCGATTTTGTCCAGATGATGTATCATGATCAGGCCGTTTAATGTGTTCGCCTTTCCCCTGCATCTCTTCCGGTTTTGGCACAGCCAGCCCTTCATTCAACAGGGCATATACCTCCATGGGTTTGTCCACATTCTTAAACTGAAATTGGCCTAAAGAAGAGATTTCAAATTCCGGATGATTCTTTACATCATGTAAAACCCGCTCAGTGAACAAAACCGAACCTGGCACACCCATAGATTCTACACGAGAAGCCAGATTCACTCCATCTCCATAAATTTTTCCTTGAGTAAATACAATATCTCCTATATGGATCCCTATCCGTACGGGCACTTTGGGATCTACCTGAAGTTGTTGTTGAGCATCCCTGGCTGCACGCATTGCATTTACGGCGGAGTCAAAAACAACCAGACATCCATCACCTCTGAATTCCAGGATTTCTCCCCCTTTATTTTGGCAAACGCTTTCTATCACCCCACTAAAGCGATGAACCTTTTCTAAACCTTCCTGCTCATTTCTTTGCATTAGTGCAGTGTAGCCTGCCATGTCAGCAAACATGATAGCCACAAGTCGGCGTTTTCTATCTTCTTCCATGGAGCTTGGGATAAATGGGCATTCTTTTTTGGGTATTGCTTATATCATAAAAATACTCCTTTTCGACAAGCTATACAACCATCCTGGTTGTTGTCAAAAGCCATCTCTTTGAATTTTCTCATGCCCCATATTTTAAATATTATCATTCCTATCGCTTCCAGTCAATATCCATGGGTTTTCCCTCACATTGCAAATAGCATACATACTCAAACAGATAGAGAAAAAACCGCACATTTGTCAAGGCTAGATCTGCTGGTAAAGCCTGTTACATTGTTTGGGTTGGTAAAATCATATCCGAAAAACGGCACACCCAAAGTCATTTGGTTGCCAGCAACTCCCTGGTTTTTCCAGTAACCCATTCATCTACTCCCTGCAATACTCCGTAGGCTCAGAATCTCCCGGCCTCGACAAATACAGACAAACACGACCAGAATCCAGGCTCCAGGTCAGAGACTCTCGCTCAGGAACAGAATGCTCATCTGTTGTTAGCATAGTGCCTGTCCACTTCCGATAATGGCGATCTTTGGGGATAAGATATATCTGATCTCCTTTCACTTCATAATTGCCAGTTGTGTACAGATAGATTTTATAGTTGGGATAGTCTGAAATCGACAGAAAGGTCTGTATATAAGTGCCATCCTTATGAAACTCGAATCCTCGGCTTGAACTCAAACCAGAACCTGTCCACATGCCTGTACTGCTATTAAAAAAATTCACTTTGCTGGGGTTGAGATTTCCCCAATTGCCGATAAGCACTCTGCTATCCATAGGAGCAGAAAGCACTGGATTGGGGGTAAGTAAAGAAGATTCATTTTCCGAATAAACAGGGTCGTCAGAAGGTGAAGGAGAAGAAGATTCAGACAGAAGCCCAAAATAAGCAGCCGCTTCTCTTTTGTTTACCGAAGTAAACATTAACAAGCGGATTGTACCATTACTGAGCCAGGTGAAGGAGGAATCTTTTCCCATACCTATCTCCCAGCCTTTTCTTTCCAATGAAGAAACAAGCAAGTTCAGCCATTGCCTTCCATCATCAAGTCTGCCTGATGGGATAGGATAGCTAAATACTTCTACCTTTTCTACTTCAATTCCCTCGGGGTTGACTTCCATTTCAAGTAACGTTTTGGCTGCTGCAACTGAGAGCAGCCTGGTATCGCGCAGGACATTTCCTGTGAATTCGATACCTGCGAGTTCTGAAGCGTGTACGGGTGTCATTTTTTTCTGTGCTATTGCCGATAAACCCATAAAACCAGCAATGATGCAAGTCAAATATCTTTTCATAATCGGTTCTATTTTGAGAGTTTGGAAAAATGGTTCTTTGACAATTTTTGTAGAGTGTTTGAATTTTACCACATAGAATTTTTAGTCATTCACATAGCAAAGGATGAGAAAAACATAGATTTGAGCTTGCCTACTATGTTTTTCTTCTTTTTAAACTTTGTGATGACTCTATACACTAGTGTGGCTATGTGGTGAAAAAATGACACTCCTCATCACAATATTTGTATTATTTCATTCCACTGAGAAAGTGTTTGCCTGTAAAAGAGC
>JAGQVA010000787.1 GCA_020438265.1 Bacteroidota bacterium | reverse complement strand
TGATCGGCATCACCTTACTGCGCTTTTCGTCATTGGCAGCGTGAAGGGAAAGGGCAAATTCAAATTTGATATCATCATCACCGAGACGTTTGATCATTTTGGCAATACCTGCAGTTGAAACGGTTATTCTACGTGCAGACATCCCCAGTCCCTCTTCCGAAGTCACCATTTGAATCGAGTTGAGCACATTGCGGTAATTCAGCAAGGGCTCTCCCATACCCATATACACAATATTGGTCAGCGGGCGGTCAAAGTGTTTTTCCGCTTCATCCCGAATAATCTGAATCTGATCGTAGATTTCGTAATGATGGAGATTGTGTTTGAGCGGCAGGAGACCCGTAGCGCAAAATTTACAGGCCAATGAACAACCTGCCTGGGAAGAAATACAGGCAGTCAGGCGATTAGGGGTGGGAATAAGCACACCTTCCACCTGCTCTCCATTACTCAGCTCAAAAATATATTTAATGGTTCCGTCATTACTTTTCTGGAAACCAGCAATTTGTACTTTATCTATGGTAAATTCTGCTTCCAGCTTTTCCCGCAAATGTTTGCTGAGGTTAGACATTTCGGAGAAAGAATTTACCGGCTTTTTCCAAAGCCACTCATAAACCTGTTTCGCCCGAAAGGGTTTTTCCCCCCAGGATTCCATCAATTTTTTCAGCTCCTCTAAAGATAAAGCCCTGATATTAGGGGTTTTCTTCATTTCTTATTGTTTTAATCAACCTAAGACCTGCCAGGTTCTGAAAACCTGGCAGGTCTTACACACAGCTGCAAAAATAATGAAAATTTAAGACAAACGCATTTTGCTACTCCCAATCCATAGAGCGGATAATGTTAGCGGCTTTTTCGGCAAAATACCCTCCATCATTTTTAATCTGAAGAAAAGCGGCTTTAGCATCTTCCTCATTCCCTGCCTTAAAAAGCGAAATCGACCTCAACCAGGTGGCTTCCTGGGTGTAGGTCGGATCATTATTGGAGATAATTCGGTCAAACTGCTCGACTGCCTGGGGTTGTTTATCCAGCCCCATATAACAGAGCCCCATGTAAAAAGTATATTTGTGAATGCGGGTGTCGTTGGTATCTTTTTCTACTAACTGCTGAAGATAAGAAATGGCCAATTCAAATCCTTCGGCATCTTGCTGTTCATACGCCTCTTTCGATTGCTCCATCAGGGGTTTTAATTCTTCCAGCAAAGAGTCCATATCATTATTTCCCGCCCGAACATGGTCAAAAGAGACCTGACGGATTTTGGAATCATTCAAATAATAATCCTGGTAGATTTCATCAGCGGTAGGAGGATTGGCGTTGAGGAAAAATACGATTCCAAATATGACCGCTACTGCAGCTGCGATGGCCAGAAAATATTGGGGGTTTATTCCAAATAACCATCTTTTGGCATTACCAGAGATCTTTTTCGATTCATTATAGATTTTTTTATCAATTTCTGAGAGAAGGTTTGCAAATTCATTTACCTCTTCATCCAGAATGGTTTCATTGATATCCTTTTGAAGCTCTAACTCCTCTCGCAGGACTGGATTTTGGGCAAGTTGCCGCTCAAACGCTGCTTTCGCCTCCCCATCCATTTCACCATTGAGATATTGATCAATCAGGGTATATACATTATCCAAATTTTTCATGTCTTTAATTCGTGGTAAGCTGGATCACTCTTAATAGCCTCTACCAGCTTTTTATTACATTCGAACTTCCGTTTTTTGATATACCCTTCACTCGTACCGAGTTTTTCTGCAATTTTTTTATAAGGAATTTTTAGAAGTGTCATTTTTAATAATTCCCTGCATTTATCACCTAATCCTTCGAGATACTTGCGAAACAACTTTCGTTTTGCTGTAATCTGCATATTATGGAGTGTATCTTCATCCGGATCAATAAAATCGACTCCTTCAATCATTCCCATTTCCTTGTGATCTCTCAACTTTTTCAGCCAAAGATTTCGGCAAATTGAAGAGAGGTATGTGTTAAGGGTACACTTTAGTTCAAGATCGCCAGCCCTGAGTTTTCGAAACAGGACTATCATTGCATCTTGAAATATATCGCGGGCTTCATCTTCGCTGCCGCGATTTTTTTGAATATACCGGATAATGCCTGGTAAAATTTCCCGATAGATTTTTTCCAAAGCACGAGCATCAGATTTTTGGATGCCCTCCAGTAGTTCCTGGTCGTTAGTATGTATCGTTTTTATCATTAGGTCAACCACAAATTACACAATGGCATCCACCTTTTCAAAATTTTCGAATACATACACAAATCGGTTTTTTTCAATCTTCTAATAAAAGGTATTTTTTTTCATAACATCCATTTTAACTTTCATGTTTTTACAACATCAAAGGGTTAATCCAAGTTTCTACCTACTATTCCATTCAACCCAAAAAGGTTACACTTCCAGATAGTTTTTTTTGTAAAAGTTTGTTTTGGCAACAATCGTGTTTGATTCAATCCAATAAATTAGACTCGGGTTCTTTTTCTTGAGATAAAGAAACTGAGTGTTGCCAAAACTATTGCACCAATTAAAAGCCACCCCCAAACAGGCATCTCCTTTTTCTCTAAAGGCCCCGCATCTCCATGTACCACAAATCCCGCCCAGTAAAACGGATGGTGTTTGCTCGGTGGCATCTCCGCCAGAAACCGCAATTTGGCATTGCGCAGAGCTTCATCTTTGGGCTGCCCATCAGCCAATCCCTCATAAAAATACCCCATGAGATCAGCGGTGCTTTCATCATCAGCGGGCCATAGACTCATCACAATACTCGGGACGCCAGCATAAGCAAAGGCCCGGCCAAGACTCATGACACCTTCTCCACGACGTAGTTTGCCAAAACCTGTATTACAAGCTGAGAGGACAGCCATTTGAGCTTTGAGCTCCATATTGTAAAGTTCCCAGGCGTAAAGGTTATTGTCTTCTCCCCCGTGAGTCGTATCCTTATTTGGCGTAAAAACAAGGTAGGAATTCATCGGATTATCCGAGTTAATAATCGCATGGGTAGCTAAATGAAGAATTCCATACCCTGGAGCATATTTTTTGAATATCTCTTCTGTAGCTTCCTCTCCAAT
>JAGQVA010000786.1 GCA_020438265.1 Bacteroidota bacterium | reverse complement strand
GGCTTATTATCATGCACATCTGGAAGGAAATGGAAGAAAAGTTGCCGATGGCCATGTATTGGGAGTATTTGGAGATTTGGAAACTGCGAAAAAAGCTTCTCCTACCGAATATCTTTATGAAACCCAAATTCCTATGCTCATCATTTCAGAAACAGACACGTATGGCTATACAAGGGTTTATGAGAATATTTTGAAAAAAACCTCCATTGATCATATCAGATTTTATCATGACCGGAGCAGAAATCACCGGGTTTTGTTTTTTGCTTTGATGGGAGAAGAACCTTGCGATACACGGGATGAGATTATTCAGTATGTGAATCAATTAGCAGAAAAATAGCATGAAATCATTCTACCTCAATTCGGGTTTGCATAGGCTCTGAAAAGGACATCATACTGGAAAGAGGCCCATTAGGATTAATGAGGTCGGCCAGTTCCTGATATGAAAAAGAAACCAAAATCTGCCCTGGGGCATAATCTCCTAATTCATAAGGATTAAAGGTAAGCAACACGCGATCGGCATAAAATGCCATCGATTTATCCGGCTTGATTCCTTCAAATACCAATCCCCAGTCATGCTCATATTTTTCTGAAAACTTTTGTTTGATCAGCGTATTTAATTTTTCTGAATGATTAAGCGTAAATAAATCTTCATTAGACAGTCTGGAACCCGTTTCAGCATCAATATTTATCACATGAGAAAAAATCTGGCTTTTCTGAGTTTCCGGATCAAATAAAGATTGATGTGAAGTAATACTGAGAATTTGAGGATTAATGAGATTAATAGAAGTTGATGTCACTGTTTTTGCGCCTTCTTCAAACTCCAGATCCTGGAATTGCTCCGCACATTGATTCAGACTGGTCTGGCGCTCAAAAAGGGGCGCAGGTTTTAGCAATTGATTGATATTTTTCTCTATTACCGGATCATTAAAACCGGAAAATACCGGATAATGGTCTATAATCTGACATTTCTTATCAGGTGCTTCCAGCTTTGCGGTGCGGTATTCTACTTCTATTTTCCGGTTAATTCTTTGCGCTGGTTTACTAAGCATAAACACTTCCTTCCGGGTTTCCAATTCAAAAGGCGCATGCAGATTTCCTTGTTTATTGGCCCATTCTCCTCTATATCGCTGATTCAGATCAATACTCCCTCTAAAAGCTCCTACCTGATTCCCTTCCTGATCAAACTCTCTGATTTCAAAGCGATTTTGCTGCTGGCGGTTGATTTCTCCTTCCAATAGTAATTCTGTTTGAGCTAATGGAGAACGATATTTTCCGGAAATTTTATCTCCGACCAACCTCACCTCCATACTAATATTATTCTTCCCAATATTACCAACCAACACCGAAGTATGGCTATTATTTTGCCCGGAATTAGGACTATCTCCCAGTTCAGAAACCACACCATTAAGATTTGCAGCACTATCTGCCTGCTCAAGATTGTCGCATGCTAAAAAAGAGATAATGAGAAAAATCGAAATGAATAATCTGGTTTTCATATTTTATTTAATTTTCTGGAGCATGATTGAGAATAAACATATTGCTTACTCTCTCCTGCCTAACTGTTGTGGAAGGTCCATGCCCGCAATATACTTTTACGTCATCTCCCAAAGGGAGGATTTTATCAAAAATAGATTTCATTAATACCGGAAAAGAACCTCCCGGCAGGTCTGTCCGCCCAATACTCCCCTGAAATAATACATCACCAGAGAAAAGATTTTTTCCGGGTCGGTCAAAAAAACTAATATGCCCGGCTGAATGGCCTGGTGTAAACAAAACTTCCAGAGTTGTGTTTCCAAAGGTAATTGTGTCCCCCTCATCCACAAACTGATCAGGATTAGGAGACGGATCAGGATGAATCCCCATCAGCGCTCCATAAGCCTGCGTTGCTTCTAATTCAGGCACTACTAACTTATGGGTAATAAAGGGAACTTCGTAACGTTGCTTGACAAAAGCATTACCCAACATGTGATCAATGTGGCCGTGAGTATTTAAAAGTTTTTTTACATTTAACTTATTCTGATCGATATAATTCGAAAATAATTCCTGTTCTTTGCTGGAATAACACCCTGGATCTATAATAACACATTCATGTGTTTCATCCGAAATAATATAGGTATTCTCCTGGTAGGGATTAAAAGTAAAAGGGTGAATAATGATCATTTTTTTGCGATTTCTGCCCCATGTTAAAAATGCAAATTAACAGGAATTTCCTATATTTCAGACTCTTATTAGAGGAGAAAAGTTGGAAAAAAACTGCATTCTTTGGAAAATAAGGGCTTTGGAATAAAAAATTATGCACTTCTTTAAATATAAATCCATATTCATATTAATAACCATACTGGGAATCCAGTCTTCTTTTACACAGACAGAGCTGGAAAATCTGGGGGAAAATGTTAACTCAAACGTAGATGATCTGGCACCGGTCATTACTCCTGATGGAAAAACCATTTACTTTACCCGCAATAATCATCCGGAGAATCAATTTGGCGCTCAAGGCACGGAAGATGTATGGGTAACAGTTTATGATGAAGGAACCGAAACCTGGTCAAAAGCCCGCAACATGGGGAAATCATTTAATGATCAAAAAATTAATGGTATCCAATCCATCAGTCCGGATGGAAATTCAATCATGGTTTTCGGGGCCTATGAGAATGGCGAATATAAAGGACTGGGGTTTTCGATGCGAAGAAGAACAGAGGATGGATGGTCCCCTCCTGAAGAAATCAAAATTAATGGATTAAGATCTCTGGTCCAGGGCGTGTATCTGGGTGCATATATGGCCAATTCAGGAAAAGTCATGATCCTCTACTTCAGTGAAAGGCCCAATGATAAGAATAACGACCTCTATGTTTCCTTTAAGCAGGATGATGGCACCTGGACCCTGCCTAAAAATCTCGGAAGAAGGGTCAATAGCAACAGAAGTGATTCTTCTCCATTTATCGCCTCAGACAATACAACCTTATATTTTGCCAGTGACCGCCCCGGAGGAAAGGGTGGATTTGATATCTATCAAACCAAAAGGCTGGATGATTCCTGGCTTAGCTGGAGTGTCCCTCAAAACCTGGGCGAA
>JAGQVA010000785.1 GCA_020438265.1 Bacteroidota bacterium | reverse complement strand
TAAAAGAATAAGCCGTCAGGAGGGTATTGCCATATTGATGAATGGAATACTTGGAAATGCGATTCCTGCCTTTCTCTTTCCTTTGGCAGAAACACATATTAACAGTGCCAGCGCAGGAGTCTTAAATACATTGAGTCCATTATTTGTCCTGACTTTAGGGGTGCTTTTCTTCGGTCTGGCAGTAACCCACATTCAAATCATTGGGATTGTTGTCGGATTTGGAGGAGCAACCATGCTGGTCCTTTTTGGGTCAGAAGAAGTAAATATGGCTCAGCATATTTTTTATGCGTTTATGCTGGTGCTGGCTACGATAGGGTATGGATTGAGCACCAATATTATGAAACGTTATTTAAACCATACTTCGCCGATTCTCGCAACGGGATATGGATTATTGGCTGTTTCGATTCCTTATTCGGTGTATATTTTATTTCTGGATATCCCGCAGGTATTTGAGACCGATCCACTTGCCTGGCAGTCATTTACCTATGTGGTTATACTCGGGGCGGTAGGAACTGCATTGGCCCTGGTACTTTTTTATCGGTTGGTACAACTTACCGAACCGATTTTTTCTTCTTCTGTTACCTATGTGATCCCGATTGTAGCTTTGTTATGGGGGCTTTTGGATGGAGAAACATTTAGTTTTCTTCAATTAATGGGAATTTTTGTGATTTTAATAGGCGTTTATTTGTCAACGCGATTGAAACCGCGAAAATCTTCATTCAAGCCTGTTCCAGGAGAAAAACTAAAGGTTTAGGAAAATTTGTAAAAGAAAACGCTATACAAATTGAACGTGAATTTTCGTATCCTATAATAGTTATCCATTAACATAAAGTCTTTACATAAAACAAACATTCATGAATAAAACGAAAATATCGTCTTTCTTAATCACTGCATTCATCCTTTTTCAGGGAGTATTTGTTGCCGCTCAAAATGGCAGAACACCCGCACTGGAAGAGTTCCCAACTTTCAGGAAAAGCACACTTTTAGTTATCCTTTATGAAAATGAACCTGAATATAACCGGGTTATCAAATCGGCTATCGAATCATATTGGACCATTACGCCTTATAAATTTATCCAGTATAGCGAACTTAATGAGTATATCAATAATTACGATTTCTCTATGCTGGTTAGAAATGGTTCAGAAAGGATTGTCAAGCGGGTAAATAGCACAGATCGGATCAAAAGTAATCACCTGGCGATTTATAATGGAAACAAGGGATTAAACCTGCGTAGCTATACGGGAGCCGATGCTCTTACCCAGTTTCAATTCAAGGATATCGAGCAGACGAGTGATTATGCCTACATATTACCTGCGGTCATTCAGTCCATGCAGCACTATTTGAATTTTATCGATAAAGAAGAAATCAGCGAAGATAATCACGAAAAAAAGGTCGAGATTTTTAATAATGAACTCGCAGGTACAATTGGTGAGAAAACCCTGTTTTTGCTGGAAGAACAGCTTTCAGACGATTTTAAGGACATTGAAAAAATTCAAAAAGCTTACAAGCATAATGTGCAGATTGTCGACAAAGAAATTCTTGCCCAGGCAATCGAAGAGCAAAATCCCAATGTCGTATTTATGTACCTGGACCCCAGGGTCAAGGATATTTATATTCTCGCCGCTGACGGCGGACGTATTCTGTATCATGCTTCCGTTCATGAAAGAGGCAGCATTACCAAACGCGATTTTATGAACCTGAGCCGCAACGCGGGCGAGTAGAGTAGTCGGATTCTCCCGAGTCCGACCCCAAGACCAAATTATATGAGATATTTCCCACCAATCATAAGCCTGTCAGGATTATTCTTGCTAATGACCTCCTGTTCCAGTGGTCAAATTACCCAAAAAGAGGCCGAATTCGCTTTCACTCAAAAATACTTATTAAAAGATGAATCCTTGCGAGACTATTATTCCATTGAAGAGGAGGGAATAATGATGTACAGCAGTCCGGAAGCAAAGTTTGAGCAAAGCCCGGAAATAATTCTTTACCGCGATGAATTCAATACATTCCTGACGCTTTCCCAAACCCTTCCAGCTGATAGTTTTCTTAACCTCTACCAGAATAAAGGAACAGAGAGATGGAACGATTCTTTATTCTCCGATATGTTGGAGTCCCATGTTGATTTTTCCTCCATTGATTCTACAAAACCCTTGACAGGATGGCGAATAGCGATTGATCCCGGTCATATTGCCGGTGATTTTGAAATGGCGGAAATTGAAGGAAAATATATGAAAATGCACCCTTCTCCCATGACAGATATGCAGCCCATTCAGTTTTTTGAAGCAAATCTGGCCTTGGGTACGGCCCATATTGTGAGAGAAAAACTGGAAGAAATGGGGGCAATGGTACTCATGAGCCGGACAGAGCCCAATACAGGAGCATTGGGAATTACCTTTGAGGAATGGAGACGCGAATGGTTTCCACAGCTTTTGAGTGAAGAAATTGAGGAGAATGGCATGACCCGAAAACGAGAAATATGGTGGAAAACCCAGGCAAAGGATAAAGACCTGATGAGTGGTTTTTTTATTCCGCAGGATTTGAAAGAAAGGGCTAAGAAAATAAACGCTTTTCAGCCTCATCTGACTTTGATTATCCATTATAATGTAGATTCTCCAAACTGGGAAAAAAGAGACGAAGAAGGCTATTTTGTACCAACCGGAGAAAATTACTGTATGGCCTTTGTCCCGGGAAGTTTTATGAAAGGAGAATTGGAAAAACCTGAAGCAAGGGTAGAGTTTTTGCGATTATTGATTTCTGATGAAATCGAACAATCCATTCATTTATCCGATGCTTTTATTCGCAACAGCACTGAAATTACCGGGGTGCCCATTGTAGATCCTGAATATCCTCTGGGATATCTTCACCGGGCTTCTATTCTGTCGGATTACCCCGGAGTTTATGCCCGTAATCTGACTCTTTCCAGATTGATTAAAGGACCTTTATGTTATGGGGAAAGTTTGTGTCAGGACAATATCATAGAGTGTCAGGCCCTGAATCAGAGCGATGCAAATATCGGCAATTTTATGGTTTCAAGCCGAGTAAAGACCGTGGCAGAGGCTTACGTGCAGGCA
>JAGQVA010000784.1 GCA_020438265.1 Bacteroidota bacterium | reverse complement strand
TTTTTTCTCCTTTTCTTAACTACATTGCTAAATCCGCCAAATTCATTCCATTAGGGTTTTTATGTCAAAATGACTTGCAGGACTACCATTTTGTCTGGTTTTAAGCAAAAAAAAACGGCCCCAATCGGGGCCGTTTATACTTTTTATACACAATGGCTATTTTACCGCGTCAACGACAGCTTTGAAAGCTTCAGGATTATTCATCGCCAGATCAGCCAAAACCTTACGGTTGAGCTGAATATCTGACTGACCAAGTTTTCCGATGAAAACAGAATAACTCAGGCCATACTGACGAACACCTGCATTGATACGTTGAATCCAAAGTTTGCGAAACTCTCTTTTACGAGCTTTTCTATCTCTGTAAGCGTATAACCAGCTCTTTTCGATTTGGTTTTTCGCAACAGTCCAAACATTTTTCTTTCTGCCAAAATAGCCTTTGGCATGTTCCATCATGCGCTTTCTCCTGGCGCGAGCCGCAACAACATTAACTGAACGAGGCATATTTTTTTACAATTATTAGGTTCAACATTAAAAAATTAAACAATAGAATCAGATAAGTCTCTCAATTCGATCCATATCTGAATCATTAACAACTGCAAAATGGCTCAGTTTCAGCTTACGCTTTTTTGACTTTTTTGTCAGGATGTGGTTTTTGAAAGCGTGCTTTCTTTTGATCTTTCCAGAGGCGGTTTTCTTAAAACGCTTGCGAGCCCCTGAATTCGTCTTCATTTTAGGCATGACTAATATTAAGTTTAATGTCAAATTGACTTTTCAGCCTGCAAAGGTATAGATTTTTTTGAAATAATAAAATCTGCTGCTTTTTCTGCAATCATGATCGTCGGAGCATTTGTATTACCCGAAATAATGGTCGGCATAATGGAAGCGTCGGCAACTCTGAGATTTGCTATTCCGCGAACATTCAGCTCATCATCCACGACAGCCATCTCATCATGTCCCATTTTGCAGGTACCTACCGGATGATAGCAGGTTTCGACCTTATCCATGATATGATTCAGCAAATCTTCATCCGTATCATATTTTTCCGGCATGGAGATTTTGTCGATAAAAGGGGCAAAAGCTTCTGTTTTAAATAATTCCAAAGCCATTCTTACCCCGCGCATCATGATTTCCAAATCTTCAGGATGAGAAAAATATTTGGGATTTATATTGGGATACTCAAAAGGATCAGAAGATTTCAGGGTAATTTCCCCCACACTTTTAGGGCGAATCAATGTAGGCAAAATACTATATCCATCATGATCGCGTGGAAAACTGGTGTGGTCATGCATATCGCTGCCGTGTGCCGGGGCAAAATGGAGCTGCATGTCGGGACGATCCAGAGAAGGATCTGTTTTATAAAAAGCACATGCTTCTAAAGGGCTCGCACTAAAAGGTCCTTTTTTACTGAAAAGATAAGTCAGTAGATTCCCCAGCGTTTCTTTTGTATTAAAGGAAACAGGCTGATCAGTTGTAGAACAAAGCCCCAGAATGAGGTGATCCTGAAGGTTTTGTCCCACTCCGGGTAGATGGTGAATCGGATCAATACCTACATCCGAAAGGTGATCCTGATTTCCAATTCCTGAGAGCATGAGAATATGAGGCGAACCGAAGGAACCAGCCGAAAGGATGATTTCTTTATGAGCATAAATATTCCTGATATTTTTCCCTTTCTGCACTTCCACACCAACCGCTTTTTGATCCTGAATGATAATTTTTCGGGTGTGTGTATTTGATAGGATCCTCAGATTAGGGCGGTTTTTGGCTTGTTTGAGAAAAGTTGAAGATGTGCTCCCTCGCTTTCCATTTTTAATTGTAAACTGGAAAAATCCTGCACCGATTTGTTCGGCCCCATTAAAATCATCTGTACGAGGGATGCCTTTGGATTCACAAGCCTGGATAAAAGCTTCTCCTAAAGGTGTTACATAATGCTGGGATTTGGTAACATTCAAAGGACCTCCCTGACCATGAAATTCATTGTGAATTTGCTCATTATTCTCGGATTTAATGAAATAGGGCAAAACCTCCTCATAAGACCAGCCGCGATTCCCTAATTCAGCCCATTCATCATAATCGAGCTTATTTCCCCGAACGTAAGCCATGCAATTGGTAGAGCTTGAACCACCCAGCGCTTTTCCGCGAGGTTGATGCATCATGCGGTTATTCACCCCGGGCTGAGGAACCGTGCTATAAGCCCAATCCATAGGCGTATGATGAAGCCTCGAATAAGCCGCCGGAATATGAATTTCAGGTCGCCAGTCTTTGCCTCCGGCTTCTATGAGCAGTACACGATGTGCAGGATTTTCGCTCAGGCGATAAGCCAGGGTGCAGCCTGCTGAGCCCGCACCGATGATGATGTAGTCGTAGTCCATTCCAAAAGATAGGGAGAATCAATTTCCGGGGCAAATATTTGACGTTTCTTTGTTTTATTCGCTTTTTTGAACAAAAGGAAAGGTTCTTTGACAAAAGTTGTGGCAAACTTGTTTTTTACCACATAGTCACAGTAGCATGAGATTATAAGAAAAGAGAGAAATCATAGATAGTCCAAAGGAAAGACTTTCTGTTTCTTCTATGTTTTCTTCTTCTTTAAAAATTTCTATGCAGCTATGTGGTGAAAATGACGTGCTTCACAAAAATTGTCAAAGAACCAAGAAAAACTATTGAATCTGAAAAATGGAACTACTCACAACTACTACTAAACTAATATGTCTGATCTTGTTAACAGCCATCCTAAGCTGTCAGCCATCCTCAGACAGCTCTGACCAGACTCAGCCGGTTCTCGGCTACCGCGCCGCAAAAATCATTGAAGACGATAACTTCCAGTTCAAAGACCTGAACGGAAACGGCCAATTAGACCCCTATGAAGACTGGAGATTGTCCGACGAAGAACGAAGCAAAGACCTCGTTTCCAGAATGTCTCTGGAGCAAAAAGCAGGTTTTATGCTTATCAGTACGACCCGTTTGGAAAATGACTGGTCATTTGGCAGGCCGCAGAACACAGAGCCTATTACAAGCGGTTTTAATGAAACGGATATGGTTCAGAATGTGAATATTTTCACTCGAAAGCCACTGGAT
>JAGQVA010000783.1 GCA_020438265.1 Bacteroidota bacterium | reverse complement strand
ACATCAATATTTGGTAGGAGCTGTTGCCCCTCGTCCGATTGCCTTTGTGAGTACCGTTTCCGAATCAGGTACTCCTAATCTGGCTCCATATAGTTTTTTTAATGTCTTTAGTTCCAACCCTGCCACACTGATTTTTTCTTCCAATCGTACCGTGCAGGGAAATAAAACCAAAGACACGCTGACGAATGTGGAGACTACCCGCGAAGCAGTGGTGAATATCGTCAACTATGATATTACGCATCAGATGACGATTGCCAGTGTCAGTTATCCCGAAGATGTCAATGAATTTGAAAAAGCAGGACTTACTGCAATTGCTTCGGACCTGGTAAAACCTTTTCGGGTAAAAGAATCTCCCTTCCAAATGGAGTGTAAAGTCAAAGATATTATCTCTTTGGGTGA
The DNA here is from genome assembly GCA_020438265.1 of Bacteroidota bacterium. GTDB lineage: Bacteria > Bacteroidota > Bacteroidia > J057 > J057 > JAGQVA01. Next base: position 2,678 of record JAGQVA010000783.1, on the reverse strand, counting down.
TCAGGGGGGAGCGGGTAATCTGGTCATCTGTGAAATTGTGAAAATCCACATTTCTGAAGATATTCTGGACGAAAAAGGAAGAATAGATCCCTATAAAGCACACTTGATGGGGCGAATGGGTCGGGCTTTTTACTGTCATGCGATTCCGGAAAGCATTTTTCCGATTGTCAGAGAAGTATCAGAAATTGTGATTGGCATTGATGGGTTGCCAGCAAGGATTCGCAAAAGCGAAATTCTCACTGGTCGCCAACTGGCTGAGCTGGCATGTGTAACAGCCATTCCCGTTCGTGATGAAAAAATAATTGCCTCTCTGGGGATTTCCCCTACAACGGAAGGTGCAGAGCGAGAAAAAACACTCCATCGGATTGCGCAGATGTATATTGATAGTGGAGAGGTGGATAAAGCCTGGCAGGTTTTGCTGGTATAATAGAATTTACTGCCTAAGGTGAAAAATGTCATTGGCAAGAGTGACAATCTTGCACTATATTCATTCATCTGTAAGTAATACATGTTAAAAGACCCCAAATGCGCATAAAATGAGAGGTTTATTCACCTATGGGAAAAACATCTTTCTGATCAATAAAAGGCTACTTTTATTCCTTTTGGCAACACTGGCTTTATTACTGAGTGGTAGCCTGGTGAATAATAATGTAAATCTGGAACAAATTTTTGTAATCATTACCGCTGGTTTTTGCGGGGTTGTTTTGTTTTATGATGTTGGTTGGATTGATTATAAATCCAGCCTTTCTGTTCAGTTTAAGCAGTTTTTAAGTTATGAAAGGAAGGTGTTTTTTTCTATTGTTTTGCTGCTTCTTATTCCTTACGCTTTGACTGTCCTCCCGCCATTAAGTTTTTTTACCTTTGCGATTACAGCATTTCTGGCCTTTATGTATTCTCACCCGATTAAAATTAACGACCAGATCATTCGGTTAAAAAATATTTTCCTTGTCAAAAATCTCATGATTGGGTTTGCCTGGGGAGCTTTGGTTTTGATCGGAGCAGGTAGTATGGAAGATCGTACTGCTGTTTGGCTTACTCTCTTTGCGATGGTTCAGGTATTTGTGGGAAGTATGATTCGGGATGTTTCAGATGTAAATGTAGACCCTGAAAGAGGAATCAGAAGCATTCCCGTAGTTTTGGGGATAGAACCATCTATAAACCTGATGCATTTGATCAATGGAGCTTCGTTTGGAATTGCCATTTTCTCTGAATGGTCTTTCAATTTGATGATTCTGTTTGGGATCATTGTCGGATGGAGGGCAATAACGCTGATGATGCTAAAAGGCAATATTCATTCACCTTTTTGGGTACAGACTGCCAACCTGATGACTTGTTGTTTGTTTTTTTTCATATTATTAATCCAACACCTTTATGGAATTGATTCATGGAGTTAGTGCGCTTTACTGGGCGACGATTATATTAGGATCTGCAACTGGTTTTACCATTTTATGGTTATTCGACTCGATTACGCATGGCCATCTTGTAGACATTGATATAACGGATAAAGAATTACAGACTCACAGAAATATCCTGGTCGCTTCAGTTTTGATGGAAATGTCTTTGGTAAGTATGTACTGGTGGGATATTGAAGCGCTGCCTTTTTTTCTCACTTTTTTGATCGTAAGAACCACCCATGAATTTATCGACGAATTGCATTTCCACACGGATCGTTGTTCGATATATGAATCCCGTCTGCATCTGGGTATGTGGATTTTCGTTTTCCTCAAAACAATTGGAATGTTTATGTGGGGATTTTTTACCAATTATCAGGGGATAGAGAGCCTCCCGATAGCCTATTACATTTGGGGTGGAATTGTGTTTATCGTGATGTCTGTGGTCAGTCTGATCGAATGGAAAAGAGGGCTGCCTTCAATTTTTGCATAGGTGAAAGGATTATTTTTAACCGGATATGGATTCAGGATTAGAAGGAAGCTGAAGTTTCTGGAAAAGGAAATTGCCGATCCAGGTCCTGATGATGTCTTAATTGAGGTACATGCTGCTGGCTTAAATCCGGTTGATTTTAAATTCATTTATGGAATGGCACTTATTATCATCCGGCCCAAACTTCCCTATGTGTTGGGGTTTGATCTTGCCGGTAAAATTATCGCTAAAGGAGAACAGGTAACAGGTTTTCAGGTTGGAGATGAGGTGTATTCAAAAGTTCCCTGGGATCAGATGGGAACAATTACCGAAAAAATAGTAGTCAGAGAAAATATGATTGCCTTAAAGCCCCGAAACCTGACTTTTGAGGAAGCGGCGGGAATTCCCCTGGTTGGGTGTACAGTATGGGATTCATTTAATGTCGGAGAAGTAAAAAAAGGGACTCGTCTGTTAATTATCGGGGCGTCGGGCGGCATCGGAACTTTTGCTATTCAATATGCAAAATATCTGGGGGCTTATGTCATCGCTTTGACCAGCACGAAAAATGTAGAATTCGTGCGCTCATTGGGTGCAGATGAGGTGATTGATTATAAAAAAGAGGATTTTCGGAAGGTGGCCAAAGAGGTTGACGTGGTTTTTGATACAGTCGGCGGAAAATACCCCAGGCAAAGTCTTGGAGTAGTCAAAAAAGGAGGGAAAATCATTTCCATCGCCGGGCACCACGATAATGAAACACTCAAACAAGTAGGAATTGCATGGATTTTTCGTCTTGCTTTTCTGGTTAAAGGCAGTATTCT
>JAGQVA010000782.1 GCA_020438265.1 Bacteroidota bacterium | reverse complement strand
TTCCGTATCCGAAAACAAAGAGAGCATCTCTTTACTTTTCTGGATTTCACACAGGTAGATCCAACCAATAATCTGGCAGAAAGGCAGCTCAGACCTGCAGTCATTGCCCGAAAAATCTCCTGTGGGAATCGAACCCCCAAAGGAGCCAACACCTGGAAAATCATTGCCTCGATAGCAACCACTGCCGATCAGCTGAAACAGGATTTTATCCATACAGTTGACCTGGCAATTACCAGGCATTTGAACATGGTAAGAGCGGATGAAGCCCGATTTGGAATCGGACCTATACCGCTCAATAACTTTGATCTCTTAGAGTATGGGCGCTAAACACATACTAAATGCGGTTTAATTTAAATGCGGTTTAATCTTAAGAAACCTGAATCTCCATAGTACGATTCACTTCTTCCAGCTTGGGAAGAGTCAGGTTCAAAATTCCATTTTCATAACCAGCTATAATATTTGCCTGATCTACTGTTTCTGGTAAGGTGAATGACCGCTCAAAGCTGGTAAAACCAAATTCCCGACGGGTGTATTTTCCGCTTGCCTCTTCGCTGTTCACTTCCTTCTCCACGCTGATTGTCAAAATATCTTTGTCAATTTTGATTTTGAAATCCTCCTTTTTCAGTCCAGGTGCTGCCAGTTCGATATGGAAACCGGTTTCGTTTTCAAGAATGTTGACTTTAGGGTTAGCATTGAAATTCTCACGACCGACAAATTGAGAGATGTCGTTATGAAACAATGGGTTATTCACAGTTCTGAAACCAGGAGTAGGATAGTGTTTAAATCTTACAATTGCCATGATAATATTTTATTAAAGGGTACTTTTTTTAGGATTTTTTATTTCAAGTTTTCAATGCTAATTGGCAACTGAAATGCCATTTGAATTTTCATGCCATAATGACCGCATTCCAAAATAAGTAACGACATATTGACAGGATTTTTACTTTTTTTGACATAATACATCCAGATAGTAGTCAGTAAAGCTATTATTTACCAACTCTATTTATCACATTCACCTACAAAACCACACCTATGAGAATGAGAATCATCCTGTTTACCGCCTTTTTATTCACCTTTTATGTTAGTTATGCACAAAAACAATATTCCTTTCATGTAGGAACCGGTAGTGCTTACTATATGGGAGATCTGTCTGAAGATCCCGGTAATGCTTATTGGCGGCCTGCCGCGCATATTTCGGTATCGCGTTATTTAAGTCCTCGTTTTAGCCTTAAGCTGGGTTATACTTTTGGATATGTTGGTGCGGATGACCGAAAATCATCAGATATTCTCAAAATGCAGAGAGCGCTGCACTTTAGAAGCAAAATATCCGAGTTTAGTTTTACCGGTGTATTTGAATTTATCAAAGATAAAAACTTCGGGAATGAAGAAATTCACACCAAACACGTTACACCTTATGCTTTTGGGGGGATTTCCCTTTTCACATTCGATCCTGAAGCTCAGTACGAAGGATTATGGTATCCACTAACCGGAGATAGGACAGAGTCTCCATATCATCCTTATCCTACGAATCAAACCTATGCCTACTCAATGGTTCTGCCATCCGTACCTCTGGGTTTAGGTGTAAGTTACAGGTTTTGTGACGCACTCGCTTTAAATGTTGAGGTTGGCTACCGGTATACGTTTACAGATCATATTGACAATGTTGCAGGGTTTTATTTAAACTCCACCTTAACCATCCCCAAAGACAAATATTTTGCAGATCCTTCAGGGCTTGATATTCCGGGGAATGTACTGAGAGGAAATCCTTATGATCGGGATAGTTATCTCTTTGGATTGGTGACGCTTTCTTATTTTTTTGATGGGAAGGGAAAAGAGGAACTTCCTGAGGAGGAATGATTAGGGGTAGGTTTTTCACCACATAGCCACAAGTAGCTCATATAATGGAAAGAAAACATAGTAAGATTTAGAAAAGCTATGTTTTCTCTCTTTTTATGTATTCTACTTGTGGCTATGTGGTAAAATAACATGACTATCAAACAGAATTTGTCAGAGAATCTGATTTATTTCTCCCTCAAAAATCTTAACTTAAGCCCATTCAACAAGATAAACTCAACCCCGATATGGAAGCTTATATTTATGATGCGATTCGCACAGTAAGAGGAAAAGGAAATAAAAAAGGAGCTTTAAACAGCATCACCCCCACCTATTTGGTTACTCAATTATTAAAAGAACTGAGAAATAAGCACGATTTTGATCCGGAGCTGGTAGAAGATCTGATCCTGGGTTGTGTAACTCAGATTATGGATCAGGGTGCCAATATCGCCAAAACAGCAGCTCAACAATCAGGTTATGGAGATCATCTTTGTGGAGTAACACTTAACCGTTTTTGTGGTTCAGGGTTAGAAGCTGTCAATCAGGCTGCGGCTTATATTCGTTCAGGTTTTTCAGATCTGATCATTGCAGGAGGAGTTGAAAGTATGTCTCGTGTCCAAATGGGTTCTGATGGTGGCGCACTTATGATGGACCCCAGTGTTTCTCTCCCCGGTCATATTGTGCCTCAGGGAATTTCAGCTGATCTGATTGCTTCCAAATACGGTTTTAGCCGCGATGATGTGGACTCATTTGCCTATACATCCCAAATGAGAGCTGCCCTGGCTGAAAAGGAAAACCGTTTCACTTCCCGAATTCCGATTGCGGATGTGAATGGTATCAACATTCTGGAAACAGATGAAAATATCCGTCCTTCTACCACACGGGAAGGATTAGCAGGACTAAATCCTGCGTTTGCACAGATGGGAGCGATTGCCGGATTTGATGCAGTAGCGATTGATCGTTATCCTGAAGTGGAATTTATTGAGCACGTTCATCACGCAGGAAACTCCTCCGCCATTGTAGATGGAGCCGCTCTGGCCATTATTGGAAGCAAAGAAGCGGGAGAAAAACTGGGAATCAAACCTCGGGCACGTGTCGTTTCCGTTGCAGTAGATGGCGCAGATCCAACCATTATGCTTACAGCTCCTGCACCAGCAAGTCGTAAGGCGCTCAAAAAAGCCGGGATGACCAAAGAAGATATTGACCTTTATGAAGTTAACGAAGCTTTTGCTGCAGTACCAATG
>JAGQVA010000781.1 GCA_020438265.1 Bacteroidota bacterium | reverse complement strand
TGTCCTTCAAAAAAATACAGACCTATACAAGCCATTGAGCCCAGATAGGTGAAAAACTGCATAAACCGTTTCTTTCTCCCACTATAGTCTGCAATTCCGGTCAGAATAGGATATAGAAGCACAATTGCGAAAAAGGAAAAAGATATGGCATAGGTGTAGAGAACGGTATTTTTTATGGGTATTCCGAAGAATGAAACCATTTCACCATCAAAGGCTGATGCTGTAACAGCACTATAATAAATCGGGAAAATCGCAGTGGTGACAATCAAATTATACACAGAATTGGCCCAGTCATAGGAGCTCCATGCATTGATTAATCTGGGGGTATTTTTTGCTTGCAAGTCCGTATTGCTTAAAAGTGTAGTAGGAAACTTAATGTTAGGAAGGGATTAGGATAAATCCAAACCGGGGATGAAGCTTTACGGATTTTGGGGATAAAAAAATGAAGATCTTCCAGATTTTAAAAACAGTATGTGTTTAGCGTCTTTATTCATTGCCTGAAGGCAAAAATCCCGTAGGGATTACACGTGGGTAGAAACCTTGCGTTTCCCAACCTCCCTCACCAGCGCGCCTTGAGGCGCGCAAAAAAGTGGGGTCGCTCGATGAGCTACCCACATGTAATCCCTACGGGATTTCGCCATACGGCGTAAAATCAGAGGCTAAACACATACCATAAAATTATTTTTTCACCGCCTCACGGGTTTGGCCTCAAAATCCAGATGCAACAATGTAGTGGGATTCTTCCAAACCAAACAAATCGGTTTTTCTGCTCTTTTCATATCTGGCAATTCTGCGTTCACGGAGTAGTAATAATCACCTTTTCGATTCTGATATTCATATAAAGGAATAACTGCCGGGGACTGAGACAATGTTGAGATTGGACTTATCTGTTTAGCTTTCCATTCAAGATTGAGATTCGTTTTTATTTCTCTTAATGTTCCTGTCATGCCTCCTTCCGATAATGAAGCAGAAAGTTGATATTCTTTATTTTCATGTAAATCTTTGATTTTCAGATATACCGAATCATCATGGAGCGACCAATCATAAGCCTTGAGGGTACTATCTTCAAAAGAGACCGAAAATTCGTTATTTGTTTTTTCAATATTCATTTGTAAATCAAAACCGGCAACATGACAGACCCAATTACCTAAAATGTCTCTTTCAAAACTTTTTAGAGGAAGCCCATAAAATGCAGGAGTGCCTCCCGAAGATTTTTGGGATTTAAGATAAACAGGAGTGAATCCTTCAAACTTTCGGTCAGGTGGAATGGCAAAAAAGGGAATCTGCTCAATGTTTTGCCAAAGATTGAGGGAGTCCACAGTTTCCCTAAGTATATAATCGTATTGCCTTTTATCAAAAGAAACCTGATAAACAGGAACGGGCAAACTCAACCGCGAATCATTCAGGTCGAGGCGATACATGATTTGGTTATAATCATAGCGCGGGGTAGGAGAGGGACTATTGGAAAACATGTGTGTATAGGTTCCTTCAAAATAGATGATTCGCCCGTTTTCCTGATCAAATAGAGGGTGTTGTCCCACATTATAGAATGAATACCGATCATGCGTAACGATTTTTCTGGCGTAGACCCAGGGACCTACAGGTGTATCTCCTTCGGCGTACCAGACTTCTCCAAGGTTGGAACTACTGCCTTCTCTTTGATGAAAAATCATGATATATCTTTTCCTGAATTCATTCCAATAAACCGAACCTGCATGAGAGATAACTGAATTCCCACCTTCGATATCGTGAAGTTGAAGCCATGCTTCTTTGGGTTTTAATTTCCCTGTTTTGATAAGCTTTTTTTGCAAGTTATAATCAACTGGTTGAGTATGGGATTTCCAGGAGTATTGAACGTTATGATCAGCGTTTTTATCTAATTCAGTTTGGCTCTCTTTTGCCAAACAAGTATAAGCTTCATAGGAATCCGGATTCAGGATATCATCCAGACGGGCAGGCACCCGCAGACTATATGGAGTAGAAAACCCAAAATACAGATATTCCTCTCCTTCGATGCTAACCCGTAAAGGATGTCCATCCGGAAAAAGAGGAAATTGATGATCAAACCGAGTTACAGACTGGAAAATTTCCAGACTGTCATTAAATATTGCAATTCCTCTTTCATATACTTCATCCAGGTTTTTGATGCGTGAATAAGATGCAACTAAACGCTCCTGTCCCAGTTCATTGGTAATATTTGCCAGCCAGTGAATCCAGACTGGGCCAGGGCCCTCAATAGGGCACATTTGTTTGCTAAAACCTGAAGAATCTACAAAATAGGTCAGGTTAATGCCTATGGATGGATCAAGCCCGGCATTCTCTGGTAATTCAGAGGTTGCTCCGGAAGTATGAAAATTTCCCAGTGGATAGGACGGTCTGTTGGTGTCTCCCCAAAACCAGTAAATTTTTCCCTTATAAAGTGTTTCCACGAAAGTATCCTGCCCCATGACTTTTCCATTCATGACCGGATAGGCAATGGGAATTGGGTGTCCAACAAGTTGACTGTGATGATATTGACCCTGGCCTGTGATGCGGTAAAGACGTTCAGCTATATTGACCCGCTTGATTTCAATGATAGCACTATCTCCTTGAATGGTTTCCAGAACTACTCCCCGAAAATCAAAAAAATCTTTAGGAAATTCATATCCATGACTTTTGATGGAAAAATGAACAATTTGGTTCATTAGTCCAGGTTCATAAAAAGCAATGATACCGTTATTATCCGTGTAATAGGAAATAGCGTTTGTCGTGGTGAGTTCTACCAAAGGTACGCCCCGGCGTGTTTCCTGATCAATGATCTGAATTTTGAAATAGTCTGCTGAAGTCTGAGCATAAAAATGAGGGTTAATCGCTTCACAGATGATTATCAGAGCGATTTTTAAAAAGATCCATTTTGGAGATGGAGAGTAATCCATTCTTTTTAATAACCAGGATTCTATAGAACTTATACAAATTGGTCAAATTTCGGGCATAAAAAAAACCGGGAGCATGAAAATGCTCCCGGCATTGGTTAGTAAAGATATGGGAATTATACTGTAATATTCTTAGCTTCCTGTCTGGCTTTAAGCAAAAAGAGTC
>JAGQVA010000780.1 GCA_020438265.1 Bacteroidota bacterium | reverse complement strand
GGTTTCGAAAACCTGGAAGGTTTAAAAGTGAAAGAAAATCAGTCGTGATAATGATTACTCAAACCAATTACTTATGAAAAAAATTTCTTTACTCACAATGATGTTAGTCTGTCTGGCTTTCATAGGCTTTAGTCAGGCTACCTGGGATAATTTTGAAGATAGCCGAGTAGGCGATTATAATTTTGTTAGTGGAACATTTATCCCATATAATGCCAATCCTGACAAAACCGGCAATACAAGCCCGATAGCAGCCAGTTATAAACGTAACCCGGCAGAAGCATTTGATGTACTGGTGATTGATGCGCCAGGCAATATGGAGGATCTTACTGACTATGTGAGCGGGACAAAACAAATGACTATTGATGTCTGGAGCCCAAATGTCGGTACTGTAGTTCAAATTAGCCTGGAAGACTCTGCCCTGGCTAAACCAGCCAACTTCCCTACGGGACGTCACAGTGCTTATTTGGCTACTACCACAGTAGCGAATGCCTGGGAAACCCTCACCTTCACCTTTGACAACCAGCCTGACGCGAGTGTATCTAGTACGGGTGTTGGAAGAATGGTATTATTATTCGCACCTAATACCAATACCGATGATCAGTATTATTTCGACAATCTGGTAGGACCTGGACTGGCAACTGATCCATGTGAAACCGCAACAATCGCAGATTCTATTCTCAACGATTTTGAGTGTAATCAGAATTCCAATATGAGCTTCTCTCATGGAATCCTTCGCAGGGTAATTAATCCAGATCAGAGCGGTGGCAATACCAGCGGTGTAGTGGGAAGATATACAAGAAATGCGGGAGAAGAATTTGACGTAATTACAGGAAGTTTCCCTACTCCTCCTATGTTGGGTGATACCAATGCTTTCAGACTGATGGTTTGGGATCCGGGAGCACCTACCGTTGTGAGATTATCTTTGCAGACAGATAATGGTAGTGGTCCGGTAGATGTAGTTGCTGTCAGTGATAGTACATCTGGCTCAAGCCAGTGGGAAGAACTGGAATTCCGTTTTGGCAATTTAGCCTCAGCAAATATCAATGCTTTTGTATTGCTTTTTGATCCCGGAGATTTTACCAGTGATACATACTATTTTGATAATTTCAGCTATGTTACGGATGCTGATCTTGTAAGCATTGATAATTATTTGAGCGAAGGCGCTCTGAATGTATTCCCTAATCCCAGCCAGGGGAAAACTCAATTCTCTTACGAATTGACTAATAGCGGAAACGTATCCCTGACTATCTATGACCTTGCAGGACGTCAGGTAGACGCGATTACTGAAGGAATGCAGTCAATGGGTAATCATCAGATTACCTGGGAAGCCAGGGATTTGCCCGATGGAATGTATGTGTATCAATTCAAGGTGAATAATGAAGTATCCAGTGGGAAAATAATTATTTCCAGATAAGGTTGAATTTTGGTTAAATAAGGGGGCTGTCTTCAGAATGGTTATTGCAAATGATTTTCAGGAGGCAGCCCTAAATTCAACTGGATCTTTAACACTTCCCTAATTACTATTTATCCTAAAATTTAGATACCAAAAAGTCAGATATCAGAAGTCAAATATATGAAGTAATAAGTCTTTTCCTCTCCTCACTTCTGATATCTCACTTCTGATATCTGATATCTGACTTTTTTGTGTTTTATTCTGCTTTATTACCTACACCACTTAAAACTAGACTACTATGACTAACAAAGGGTATATCATGCTCATCGCCCTGATTGTAGCCCTGGGAGGGTTCCTGATGGGGTTCGATGCCTCTGTTATCTCAGGGGTAAATGAGTTTATTGAACCGGAGTTTAATCTCACCAAATTAGAATTAGGCTGGGCAGTGGCCTCCCTGACCTTAACAGCTACACTGGCTATGCTGGTAGCCGGCCCACTGAGCGACAGAATTGGACGAAAAAAACTGCTGAGTTATGCTGCGATTCTTTACGCCATTTCAGCGATTAGTTCAGCACTGGCTCCTTCATTTTTGATTCTGGTTATCGCCAGAATGGTCGGAGGTCTGGGCGTAGGCGCTTCTCTGATTATTGCGCCTATGTACATCGCAGAAATTTCTCCTCCTAAAATCCGGGGACAGATGGTCTCTTTTAACCAGCTAAACATCGTGCTGGGAATCTCAGCTGCATTTTTTAGTAACTACCTGATTCTCAAACTGGGCCAATCCGATGCTGGTTGGGCACAAAGCCTGAAATTTGATGAATATGCCTGGCGATGGATGCTCGGACTGGAAACCCTGCCTGCAATTTTATATTTCTTTGGTCTGTTTTTCGTGCCCAAGAGCCCTCGCTGGCTGGCGATGAAAGGAGAGTTTGAAGCTGCCCTCAAAATCATGAAAAGGGCCAGTGGAGCAGAAAAAGCCCAGGAAATTTTAGCCACGATTAAAGAAAGTCTTTCCTCCGGTGAGAAAGAAGATAAAATTCCAATCGCAGAACTATTTAAACCCGCTATGCGCCTGGTACTGGTCATAGGGATTGTTGTGGCAGTATTACAACAGATCACTGGAATTAACTCGGTTTTCTTTTATGCTCCGATGATTTTCAAACAATCGGGAATCGGTCAGGATGCATCTTTTACTCAGGCGATTTATGTTGGATTGATCAATCTGGCATTTACAGTGTTAGCAATCGCCCTGATTGACAAACTGGGTCGCAAACCACTGCTGAGCTTTGGAGTTGCCGGGATCGTAATTTTCATGTTTATGCTGGCCTATGGCTTTTATTCCGCCACCTATACGCTATCTCCTGAATCTGTGGTAAATCTTCCTGAAGCCATTAACCAGGAAGCACTCGTTTCTTTACATAATCAGACGTTTGACAGTGATGTAGACTTTAAAACTGCATTGGCAGGAGCGCTTGGGGCAGATGTGGCAGGAGAATATGAGTCAGACCTGATCACTGCCGCTATTCAAATGAACCCTATGCTGATTCTGATCGGAATTTTAGGATTTGTGGCTTCTTTTGCTTTTTCAATCGGACCGGTTATGTGGGTATTATTCTCCGAATTATTTCCCAATAAAGTTCGCGGTCTGGCAATCTCTTTTGTTGGACTGATTAATTCTGCCGTGAGTTTCCTGGTACAG
>JAGQVA010000779.1 GCA_020438265.1 Bacteroidota bacterium | reverse complement strand
CAGCGGTATGTACCTGCGGCTCAGAGTTTTTTCGGCGCGCCGATTCCTGCCCGTTGGGAAGATCCGATTAAACCTGATCTGGCTAAAAATTACTTCAATATTGCTGCTAATCCTGAAGAAGCAGATATGGCCATTGTGGTGATTAATAATCCTGAAAATGGTCGTACAGCTGGTTATAGCGAAGAACTCGCTAAAACAGGAGACAATGGATTCCTGCCGATTAGCCTGCAATATGATACTTACACTGCGACCGAAGCCCGTGATCCTTCCCTGGCAGGGGACAGTCGCCCCGGAGATGTATTAAACCGGACCTACAAAAACAAAATCGTTACAGCGAATAATGTCAGCGATTTGAAAATGATTCGCGAGACAGTGGAAAAGATGAATGGAAAACCTGTCATTGTGATTCTTCGCATGATTAATCCTGCGGTAGTAGCTGAGTTTGAAAGTGAAGTTACGGGTCTGATCGCCAATTTCAGGGTTCAGGACCAGGCGATTCTGGATATTATTTCCGGAAAAGTGGAGCCTTCCGGATTACTTCCTCTGCAAATGCCAGCTAATATGGCGACAGTCGAACAACAGTTTGAGGACGTACCTTTTGATATGACTCCCCATCAGGATAGTGAGGGAAATACGTATGATTTTGGATTTGGGCTGAATTGGAGTGGGGTGATTGCGGATGAGAGAACGGCGAAATATGAGCGGGGGGAGAGGTAGGGGCTTCAATGAGAATCTCAATTAATTGAGTTCAGATTGGGACTCATTTTACGGCTTTGGATCGAATAGATACCAACTTTGGATCGGGCTTGGGAAAGCCCGATTACTTTTTGCTTTCGTGGGGGTACACAGGCCTCAAGGCCTGTATGTGTCATGATGAGCCTATAGGCTCTGTCTGCCCCTACCCCAGAGGAGAACCGTAGTCGGGCTTTCCCAAGCCCGACCCTGTGCCAATATGAGAGCCTCCCCAAAGTCTCCCTCTTGATAACAATATGAAATTGACCCAAAAAAGTAACGTTACATTTTTCCCACCCCATGTAACCAACTTTTAAAGCTGGAGAAATACACTCTCCGGCATCCTTAACCAATCAATCCATATTTGAACAATGATGAAAAAAATTATTCTAATCCTGACTCTTTTCCCTCAAGTTCTTTTTGCACAAAATTGCCTGAGTGGCTGGAGCTGGTATCGCCCTCTGACGGTTTATAATTCCGGAACGGATGCGGTAATAGATGCCTCTATTCCTTTTGATTTAAATACCAGCATTTGGGTGGGAGAAAACAAACTTCAGGCTGATGGCAGCGATTTGAGGATTACAGATGAAAGTTGTAACCCGATTCCGTTTTTTATGGATAGTGCAGCCAATGCTACCGGAAATGTCATCTGGATAAAACTGCCTTCTATTCCTGCAAATGATTCTGTGAAATTGCAATTATACTATGGGAAAGATTCTGTTGAATCAGTGATCAACGGGGAAGATGTCTTTCTGTTTTACGATGATTTTTCCGCTGATTCAGTTAACCCTGACAAATGGGAAGCAATTGGTGGATATACCAATTTTAAGGTTGTGGATAGTATTTTTCAATATTCCAGCAATGGAATGTTGCCCGGACCTCGTTTTAAATTTGCCCGCACCAAAATGAGTTTTGATGAAACGGTATTCTTCGATTTCCGCAGCCGGATCTCTAATTCCAATGGGTTTGGGTTTAGCAGTGCTGACAGTACACTTACCCGATTTATCTTTAGGCAAAGTGTCTTCGGATTTGATACCTTAAACCAGGTCGCTTATTCAAAAGATACAGTTTCCAATGGATATCAGGTAAATGGCTTGTTTCCTATGATTCGATTTCCCCGTTCTGAATTCAAAAATGGACGGATTCGAGCCGGGATTGAGGATAGTTTATTGACAATTGATTATTTCGCGAATCTGGATGATAATAGCGTTTCTGATTCAGTTTTTCAACTGACTCAGGAGAAAATGACGGGTTTTCATTTTATCGTTTCCTCTTTTTTAGGAAGTCAAACCATATACCTGGATTACCTGAGAGTAAGAAAGCCAACACCTGAAACGGTGAGTGTGGTTGTTGGAGAAGAATCTGAATTATCGTCTACGGGAATTAATCGCGATAAATTAGACTTATCCATTCACCTCTATCCTAATCCAGCCCATAGAAATTTGACGATTCAGGGACTTCCTTCTGAAAGGTTTTATGTCGAATTGATCAATCTTCAGGGACAAATATTATTCGCGAAAGAAGTTTTTGTCAGAGAGAATGAGAAACTGGAATTGACATTACCCGAGCTACCGGAGGGTTTATATTCGCTTTCTTTTGAGAATAATCAGGGGGCAAGATATACCAAAATGTTAATGATAGGCAGGCAGTAAAATTGTGGAAGAATAAACAAAAACATGGGCCAGCTCTATCTGAGAGGCCCATGCTTTCGTTATGATAAAAGAATCTACTGTTTCTATGTATTTTATGGGAATATCTCCAAAATCTCTCTTTCCACTTTCTCCCGGTCAATCATCCAATGCATAGCCTGCACCCGATAACATTTCCAGCCGGCTCTTTCCAATACTAATTGTTGCCGGAGAGATTTTTCCATCTGTTCCGGATTGATTTCCCCCTGACCATCAATGAAAATAGCTATTTTATTTCCCCCCTTAATAATCGCCAAGTCAATACTGTAAGGACCAATTTTAAACTGAGGGTGTAAATGTGCACCCCAGTTTTGTTCATTAGCCCAATGATAAAACTCTTTGCCAATCTCACCGGTTTTGGGATGCATGCCCAGCGTTTTTCCGGATTCTTCCTGAAAATCTTCGCCTGTCATGGTAAAATACTCAATCAATCTTCTGCGATAACAATCCGGATTCATTTGGGCAACGGCCTCAGGATGGATGCTATGTAAAAGAATGGCTTTATCTCTCGCCCGGCTGGCAGCTACATTATAAATGCGCATCATTTCTTCGCCTAATACCGCTCTGGGAGGTTTGATTTTTCCGGCAGGTGAAAACTTATGGCTGGCCGTCGTTGTCAGCAACATAATGTCGCGCTCATCTCCCTGAAACTCACGGGAAGTTCCCACCAGTA
>JAGQVA010000076.1 GCA_020438265.1 Bacteroidota bacterium | reverse complement strand
GGTCAAGAAAGAGACGCCAAAGGTTGTTGAAGAAAAACCTGTAAAAGAGGAGAAGGCAGAAGAGCCTAAAGCAGAGGCTAAAGAAAACCTGGTTGTCAAAGAACCGGTCAAGAAAGAGACGCCAAAGGTTGTTGAAGAAAAACCTGTAAAAGAGGAGAAGGCAGAAGAGCCTAAAGCAGAGGCTAAAGAAAACCTGGTTGTCAAAGAGCCGGTCAAGAAAGAGACGCCAAAGGTTGTTGAAGAAAAACCTGTAAAAGAGGAGAAGGCAGAAGAGCCTAAAGCAGAGGTAAAAGATAGTCCGATTGTCAAAGAACCGGTCAAGAAAGAGGCTCCGAAGGTTGTTAAGGAGAAGGAGACCAAAGAAGAGGAAAAAGAAACGCCTCAGGAAACTGAAGAAAAGTCTACCCGGAAAAATCAAAGAGTCAATCCTTTATTAGTAGAAAAAGAAGAAAAAGCAGCCGGGATAAATAGAGGAAAACCAGCTACTCAGCGACCAGAAGGTTATAATCCTGTAAATAGGAAAAGACCTCCCCGCAAAAACAAGACAAAACAGCAATCCATACGACAGGCCCAAAAAGAAGCTGAGGAGAAAAAAACAAAACGCAAGAAGTTAGTCAGGATGGGAGGCGGCGCACTGGCAGTAGTAACATCAATCGTTCTGGCAATTATTTTTATTCCGGGGCTTTCCTCAAGCCTGGGTTTTGGTGACAGATACAGCAGACTTGAAAAGTTTAATTGTCCTTTCCCCAAAGATGATGGACTCTATCATGTTTTATTGCTTCCTTTCCATGAACAACCCGCGTGTGAAGAAAGCTTTCCAAAGATTACAGATGAGATTCTTCAACGGATAGACAATTTTGCCCAACAGGGGCTCAGAGTTTCCGGTCGGTACCTGTATGTTTCCAATTGTAACCAAACAGAAAGCATTTCCAAAACCATTGCAGCTTCCTGTAATGCAGATCTGATTATCTGGGGTACAGCCTATTTTGACAGCACTGGCAAAAGAAATGTTCTTGAATATCAGTACTACTCTCCCAGCAATTACGGAGAGAATTTATTTATTCCAAGATCAGAAGATGTGCGAAAAGTGGGAACTGATGATCTCAGCTTAAATGATAAAAAGCTTTCCGAAGGAATCGAGAATCTTATCCACTGGTCACTCAGTGTAAAAGCAATGAAAGTGGGAGACTATCCTACTGCTATTGAAGGTTTTAGCCAGATCAAAGTAACCGATACCCACGCCAAATCAGCAATTTCCCTGATGCTCACCCAGTGTTATACAGAATCAGGGCAATTAAGCAAAGCCAAGGAGGAATACAATCAGCTGATTACCATTAACCCCAATGATGAAAAAACCCGTCTGGAAAGAGCTGGAGTATTAAGCAAGCTTGGTGAATACGACGCTGCTCTCGCCGATTATTCAAAAGTACTTGAAATCAACCCTGAGAATATCAATGCCCTGATCAACCGGGCTTTATTATATACCGACCAGGAAGAGTATGATATGGCGCTGAATGATGTTAGTTCTGTTCTGGAGATTAACCCGGAATATTCTCCGGTTTATTGTAGCAGAGCAGAAATTTATACCCGAATGAAAAGATATTCTCAAGCATTGAGAGATTATAATCATTCGCTGGAAATAACGCCTGAATATGCGGAGGCTTATTACGGCAGGGGAATATTGAAACAAAAAATGGGCAGAGATAAAGATGCGCTTGAAGATATTGATGAAGCACTCAAAATCAATCCCGATTATATTGAAGCCAATCTTTTCAGAGGAGATATTCACGTAGCAAAAGGAGAATTTGATCAGGCAATTAATGCTTATACCAGAATCATTGACCAGCACAAATCGGCAGAGGCGTTTTACAAAAGAGGAAAGGTTTATCTGACATTAAATGAACTAAGTTCAGCCATTGCTGATTTTACCCGTGCTACCGAGGTTGACGGGGCTTTTGTTCCAGGCTGGTATGAATTAGGACTGGCGCATATTCAACTGAAAGAATATGAAAATGCGCTCAATGACTTTAATCAGGTGATTTTAAATGATCCAGCCAATGCAGAGGGATTTGCGCGCAGAGGTCAAATCAAAGGAGAACTGGGCAAAAAAGCAGAAGCGATGGCGGATTTCGATCAGGCTATCAAACTGGCGCCCAAAGATGCAGAACCCTACTTCAGAAGAGCATTACTTTATCTTGACAACAAACAGTATGAAGAGGCGCTGGCTGACGCCAATCAGGCGATTAAATTGCAATCAAGAAGCCCGGAAGCTTATGTAAGCCGGGGAATCATTTATAACAAAATGGAAGACCCTGGACGGGCTTTCAATGATTTTAACCGTGCCATTAGCATTGACTCCCGGTTCGCTGATGCCTATTACTACCGTGGAGCATATTACCTGGAAACGAATCGCCAGCCTGCTGCAAGAGCTGACTTTGACAAAGCTATTCGATACGGAACCAAAATCGTGGATGCCTATGTGAAAATGGCTCATATATACGGGGAAAGAGATGATATTACCAGTGCTCTGGATTTATACTCTCAGGCTATTTCCCTTGATCCTTCTCTGGCAGATGCCTATTATCAACGAGCTGAGTATAATTATTCTTTTGGAGAATATGAAAAGGCACTGGCAGATTACAACAAGGCAATTCAGCTTAGTCCTCCAGAAAATGAATATATTTTTCTGCGCCGTGGTATGATTAATGGCAAACTCCAAAAATATACCGAAGCTTTTGATGATCTGAGAAGAGTCATTATGACTTACCCGGACTCTTCTGATGCCTATATTGAGCGAGCCAGGCTGAATGTCGAAATTGGAAAATTCCATCAGGCACAGGAAGATCTGCGGAGAGTTTCCAGAGTGAGTCCAGACAATCCGGAGATATCGCTGATCAGAGGGAAAATTTCCCTTTCACAAGGTCAGGAAGGCTACCAGAAAGCCCTGGCAGAGTTTGACAAAACCATCGAAATGGCCCCTGATTACTCTGAGGCATACAACAAACGGGGAGAGGTTTATTTCACTCTCGAAGATTTTGAAAGAGCTATTATTGATTTTAATAAAGCGTTGAGTCTCGATCCGACCAATGCCGAAGCCTATAACAACCGGGGCAATCTGGCCCGTAAAGCCGGAGATTATGACAGAGCAGTAGAAGACTACTCACAGGCAATCAAATTTGACCCTTATCTGGCTGATGCTTATTATAACCGGGGATTCATCTTATCAATAAAAGAAGAGGATGAAAAAGCCATCAAAGACATTATCCGTTCGCTGGAACTAAAACCTGATGATGGGCTCCGCTATGGGATTCTGGCTAAAATCTACGCCCGCCAGAAAAAGGATGACTCATTTTATCAGACCATTGAAAAAGCCCTGGAAAAAGGCTTCCCTATTATAGAACTTGAAAAAGATCCTGCATTCCGACATTACAAAAATCAACCACGTTTTCAGCAATTATTAGAGAGTAAACAACAATAAACGATCTACTTTCTATATCTTCGCGGAAAATTTAGTTTGTATGGATGAATCTCAAGTACATTTTGACCTCCATTGGGTCAATCAACTGATCCGTTCGCGAAGGTCAATTTTCCCCCGGCAATATACCGGAGAAAAGATACCACGGGAAGATGTGGAAATCATCCTCGAAAATGCCCATTGGGCACCTAATCACGGAAAAACCGAGCCCTGGCTGTTTAAAGTCTTTACAGGAAAAGGTCTGGAAGAATTTGCCCAAAAACATGCAGATCTTTACAGAGAGTTAACCCCGCCGGATAAATTTCTGGAAAACAAATACCAGAAATTGCAATTGAACCCATTAAAAAGTTCCCATGTCATAGCCATTTGTCTCAATGCGGGTACCAATCCCAAAATTCCGGAAATGGAAGAAGTGGCCGCAGTTGCCTGTGCCGTTCAAAATATGCATCTTACAGCTACTGCCATGGGTCTGGCAGCCTATTGGTCTTCCGGAGGAATGACTTATCATGCAAGAATGAAAGACGTACTTGGTCTGGACGAAAACCAGAAATGTCTGGGATTTTTCTACCTGGCAAAGTATGAAGGCCCGACACCTGAAGGCCATCGCAAAGATTCATGGGAAACAAAAGTAGAATGGATAGAATCATAAAAGATCCAACCCGGGAGGTATTTATGGGTACTTTAATCCAAAGAATTCTATTCTTATCTCAAATATTTTTGTAATTTTTTATTTTTGCAGCATGAGAGAAACTCTGGAAAAACTTGTTACTCTTTTTCCGATAACAGCTGGCAGGATAATTCTTATTATCGTTTTTGTCATCTTTTACTTTTTATTTTGGGGGGGAGATGAACAGGAGCAAGAAGAAGGTAAAGTACTGTTTGAAAATAGTGAAGAGGGCGTTCAGGTTGAATCTTTTGGTGTTGAGTACCTGTTTTCTGACTCTGCCAGAGTATCTGCCCAACTCATTGCGGGGCATGTTGTGGAGAAAGAAACTGGCGAAGAAAACAATAAAGAGACCATTCATTTTCTCGACCAGGGAGTGGAAGTGTATTTTCTGAATGCTTATGGACAGACTACTTCTCAGATCTCTTCGCAAAGCGGAGAGTATAATCGAAAGGCAGGTTTGGCAGAGCTAAAAGGGTCCGTTGTACTGATTAATCAAAAGGGAGAAAAGCTGGAAACCGAACAATTATTTTGGGATGAGAAAAAAGATTCCGTTTTTACGAATAAATTTGTACGCATAGAAACCCCTGACCGGATTATTACTGGCCAGAAAGGACTCAGAGCAAATACAGAATTTACTGCATGGACGATCATTCAGTCGCAGGGAGAGGTAGAAGTGAAAGATGAATGATATTTAGTAAATATTAAAAATGAAGTATTTTGAATACGTATATCTGGCACTGGCAATTATGTGCCTGATTTTTTTAGCCACAGAATATAATAACATCAATACCCGAACGCTGATTTATGTTCTGATAGCAACTGGCATATTTTCATTTATGTATTCTTTCAAACGACGGCAGCGAATCCGCTACGAAGATTATGTGGAAGAACAGATGAAAAAGCTGGAGGAGGAATTAGAAGACGAATAACTTTGTTCAATCCAGCTTTATGAATTTAACCATTGCATTTATCATGTTGTCTCTATCCTTTTTCTTTTCAGGGATGGAGATTGCCTTTTTATCCGCAAGTCGTCTGAAAATTGAACTCAAAACGGTTCAGGGGGATCGTTCCGCCAAAATCCTTTCTGATTTTACAAAAAAGACGTCTGAAATTCTGATTACGATCCTGATTGGGAATAATCTGGCTCTGGTCGTTTTTACCATGATGGTTGATGGCATTTCCGGCCCGAAACTCACCCAGATGGGCATTGATCCCAACTCATCATTCTTACTCTACACTTTTCTTCAGGCAATCACTGGTACAATTATCATTCTTGTATTGGCTGAATACATCCCAAAAGCGATTTTCCGGCAGACCTCAGACCGCATCGTTTTTCCGGCAGCCTATATTCTCCGCTTTTTTTACCTCATGCTGAGAATTCCCGTATGGCTGGTCAATATGGTTTCCAAGTTTTTACTTAAAATTATGTTTAAGGTAAAAACTGATGAAAGGGTAGTGGTTTTAGGTCGTAAAGACCTGGATCATTATATACAGGAAATCATTGCTACCAGTGAATCTGTCCCGGTTCCTGACCTCGATACGGATATGCTCAATAATGCCTTGTCATTAAAAGATACAAAAGCGAGAGAATGTATGATTCCACGTACAGAAATCGTGGCTGTCCCTGTTGATACTTCTGTTTCTGATCTGATTGAAACCTTTATTGAAACAGGCCTTTCCAAAATTATTGTTTATGGGGAAAGCATCGATGACATCAAGGGTTTTATACATACCAACAGCATGTTTCACAAACCCGAGAGTATTTCCGATCCAGAGCTTATACAATCTGTGCTGGTCATTCCTGAAACGATGGCTGCTAATACTTTACTGGCGGAATTAACGGAAAATAAAAGGAGTATGGCCATTGTGGTGGATGAATTTGGAGGGACATCCGGAATGATCACAATGGAAGATCTGGTAGAAGAAGTATTTGGAGAGATCGAGGATGAACACGACCCTCAGAATAATCAAGAACAGGAAGAAGATCTCATTAAAGTAAAAAACGATGATGGGACTTATTTGCTGGGGGCCCGGAATGAGATTGACGATCTGAATGAAGAGTTTGGTTTTCACCTTCCGGACGAAGAATATTATACAACTCTGGGGGGATTAATCATGTATGTCGCTGAAGACATTCCTGAAGAAGGGGCAGTGGTAGAAATTAATAATTACCTGATTACCATTGTCAAAACAGCCCAAAATAAAATTATTCTGGCCAAGCTAAAAGAATCGGAATAATTGTAATAAAAGGGGGAAATCTGCGACTGATTTGGGGAAAAGGCCCTCTTGGGCCAGATTCTCTATAAATGAATACTTTGATATTTGGTGAGAATGCCCTTAATTTGCAGGGCTATTATTAAAAGCAAACCTTAAGATTTATTATAATATGTCTGCACTGAGTAGGATTCGGCACAATATGGCGCTGATCGTGATCTTGATTGCATTGGCCCTTCTGGCCTTTATTTTGACAGACCTTTTCACAGGGTTAGGTAGCTTTCTGAATGCTCCACCTGATGCTGGAACGGTCAATGGACAGTCTATTTCTTTCCAGGAATATGATGAAAGAGTGAATAATGCCGTCCAGAGTCAGGGAGGAAGTCCGAGCGAATTAGCCCGGGGAACAACCGCTGATCAGGTCTGGGATGCCATGGTTTCTGAAATTGTCTGGGAAAATGAAATGGAAAAAGCGGGAATTGAAGTAACCGGAGAAGAATTATATGATATGTTTGCGGGAAGAGAAATTTCTCCCATTGTCAGACAATACCTTCTTCCTCCTGGCCAACCTTATGACCAGAATACCATGAGAAGGCAGCTTGAGCAAATCAGTGAAGATCCCAATCTTCGCCCCCAATTACTCCAGTTGGAAAATTATGCTGCAAGAACCCGTGGTATTGAAAGATATCTCGGTATTATTAGCGCGGGTTACCTGGGGTCACTCACTTCAGCCCGTCAGGATTTTATTGATCAAAATCGTCGAGTAAGTCTTTCTTACCTTGCTGTTGATTTCAATTCGGTTTCCGATTCTTCCGTTTCGGTTACAGATTCTGAATTGAGAAATTATATTAACAAGCATAAAGACGAATATAAGCAGGAGGCAGAAACATACATCCGTTATGCTCAGTTTAGCCTCGCTCCGAGCCGTAAGGATACATTGAAAGCTTTTGCTGACCTGAACAAAAAGAAGGATGCTTTCAGCCAGGCGATCAACGATACTGCATATACTTCCAATAAATCTCGATTCCCTTATGGAGAAGATTACAGAACAATCAGTTCTCTTCCCACAACCATTCAGGATGAGATCATTAATGCAGAAGAAAAAGCCGTTATCGGTCCTGTGCTTGAAGGTAGTTATTACAAACTTTACAAGCTGGTCGGTACAGAATCTGCCGACGAGTCTTCAGCTAAAATTGCCCATATTCTCATCAATGTAAGTGGTACAACCAAAGCTGATAGTAATGCTGCGAGCACAAAAGCTGCTGGATTGCTGGCACAGGCAAGAACAGATTTTGCAACCACAGCCAGAGAAAATTCCATGGACCTCAGCACGAGTAGCAATGGTGGAGAGCTTGGTTGGTATCGCAAAGGTAGCTTTGGAGAAGATTTTGATAAAGCCGTAGCGAATGCAGCAGTAGGTAGTGTTGTTGGCCCTGTTAAGAGCCTGAGAGGTTACCATCTGATCAAAGTTCTCGCAAAAACCAGCAAAACCTATGATATTGCTGAAATTGAAGAAGAGATTTCTTATTCTACTCCAACCAGAGACAGTGTTTATCGTGCTGCCAACCAGTTTGCAGCCGCTGTGAATAATACCAAAAACATCAATGACTCTGGCTCCGAAATGGATGTTGTCATTCGTGAGAGCAATCCACTAAACAAGGAAAGCAGAAGTCTTCTGAATGTAGGAGGTGGAAGAGAAGTGATCCTTTGGGCTCTGAAAGCGGATGTAGGAGATATTTCTAAAGTAATCAGAGTAGAAGATCAGTACATTCTGGCTCAGGTTACAAATAAAAAAGAAGAAGGGGCAAAAAGCCTGGATGAAGTTCGCGAGGAAGTAGCTGCAAAAGTCAGAAAAGAGAAAAAGTCAAAAATCATTAAAGATAAGCTGGCAGGGATTTCTGGTGGCGATCTCAACGCAATGAAAGACGCTTACGGAACCGGTGCACGTATTGGTACGGCTGAAGGAATTACTTTCAGCAGTGCATCTATTCAGGGAATGGGAGCTGAAAAATACGTAATCGGAAAAGCTGTGGGAATGCAGCCCGGAGATATCAGTTCACCTATTGTTGGCAATAATGGAGTATATATTATCCAGGTTACCGGTGCAGAAGATGCTGGTGAAATTGATGATGCTACCCTTGCTTCTAATCGTGATGCTCAGGCTGGGATTAAGCAACAAGACATTCAGAGAAGAGTTGAGCCAGCATTGCTTGACGCTGCTGAAATTGATGACAATCGTGCCGAAGCTGAAAGTGTGCTGAGATACGGTATTCGTTAATAAGAATTATTTTATAAAAAAAGAGCCCTTCTTAACGAGAAGGGCTCTTTTTTTATACCAAAATGGGGTTAATAACCTTTCCATGGACATCTGTCAGACGAAATTCTCTTCCCTGAAAATGATAAATCAGCTTTTCATGATCCATTCCCAGACAATGTAAAATCGTTGCCTGAAGATCGTGAACATGGGTTCTCTCATCAATTCCCATAAATCCAATTTCGTCGGTTTTTCCATAAGAAACGCCTCCTTTTACCCCTCCGCCAGCCATCCACATGGTAAAAGCATCCACATGATGATCTCGCCCCTTAAAATCAGCGCCAGCCCTGGTTTCCATCATCGGCGTTCGGCCAAACTCTCCCCCCCATACAACCAGCGTTTCATCCAGTAGTCCGCGCTGCTTAAGATCAGTTAAGAGTGCAGCTATGGGCTTGTCGATCGCTTTACAGGCCCTTTGCAGACCATCTGTAACTCCATTTCCTTTTCCTACTCCATGATGATCCCAATTTCGATCAAATAGCTGAACAAAACGTACGCCTTTTTCGACCAGCTTGCGAGCTAACAGACAATTATTGGCGAAGGAGCGTTTTCCTGGTTTGGTTCCATACATTTCATGAATATAGTCAGGTTCATCCTCTATATTCATCGTTTCCGGAACAGAAGTCTGCATCCGAAAGGCTAGTTCATATTGAGAAATACGAGAAAGAATCTCAGGATCCCCGACCATTTCGTGCTCCATTCGGTTGACTTCATTAATAATATCAATGGATTTTTTGCGCAAATCAGCGGTAACGCCGCCGGGGTTAGAAAGATTGGGAACCGGATCTCCAATCGAATGACACTGAACTCCCTGATATACAGTAGGTAAAAATCCACTTCCCCAGATACTTTTGCCTGCACTTACTTCAATTCCCCCGGAAGAAAGCACAACAAAAGCAGGAAGGTTTTCATTCTCAGAACCCAGCCCATACGCGACCCAAGAGCCCATGCTGGGGCGCCCAAGTCGACCACTCCCTGTATGCATCATAAACTGCGCAGGAGCGTGGTTAAACTCATCGGTATGCATGGCTTTGAGAAAGGCCATATCATCCACCCATTCGCTTAAATGGGGCAATAATTCGGAAATCCAGGCACCCGACTGGCCATATTGCTTAAAAGAGGCCTGCGGTCCCAGGAGATTGGGAACACCTTTGAGGAAAGCAAACCGTTTCCCTTCCAATAAAGAAGGAGGACAGGGTTTCCCGTCCAGTTCTGCCAGGGTAGGTTTATAATCAAAAAGCTCTAATTGAGAAGGCGCGCCAGCCATGTGTAAAAAGATTACTCTCTTTGCCCTGGGGGCAAAATGAGACGCTAACGGATCTAAAGCATTAGCACGGCCCAGAGCAGTCATTTCTTTTATCGCTTCCGTTCCACAACCTAATAAGGATAAAAGGGCCATTCCTCCCAAACCGGAAAGTGAGTTTTTGATAAACTGACGCCGGGAATTGAATCGGGAGACATCGTATATGGCTTGTTCTTTATGATTCATTTTTTGCTTCTAAAATTTATTCAAAAATACATCCGTATTCATCATAGCATTAAAGACCAGAGTTAGAGCAGCGACTTCAGACGAAGGTGTTCCCCATTTTTCCTCACAGCGAAATTCTGTTAGGTATTCCGAATTTTCCTGGTATAAATCATTCGCTTCATAGTATAAATCCATGAATTTTTCCTTTACCTTTTCATTCATAGGAATTCCCATAATTCGCTGATAACCCGTAGTTATTTGTTTTTCGGGTTCTGCAATGGATGAGGCAATCTCAATCCCCAGATTTTGAGCCGCATCAAAAAAAACAGAATCGTTGAGCATGACCAATGCCTGAAGCGGTGTATTCGTGCGAATCCGCCGCGAAATACACACATTCCGGTCAGGGCTATCAAAGGTTGTCATGTATGAATTGGGAATGGTTCGCTTCCAGAAATTATACAGTGATCGCCGATAGGGGGCATAAGTAATCAGATCAGCCTGAGCGTAAGGATCACGGGTACGTTTATCCGGAATAGCCAATAAAACAGGAGGGCCATACATTTTATAATCCAGCAATCCACTTACTGCCAAAGCCTGATCTCTGATTTGTTCTGCGCTTAACCTGACTCTTGGCCCTCTTGATAAAAGGAGATTGCGAGGATCAGCTTCAATTTTAGCAGAATCAGCCACCGATGATTGCTGATAGGTTGCCGAAAGCATGATTTCCTTCAGAAATGATTTCAGGCTCCATTGATGTTCTTTCACAAATCTGACGGCCAGCCAATCAAGCATCTCAGGATGTGTCGGTACGATCCCCTGACTACCAAAATCTTCCGGGGTTTCAACAATTCCATAACCAAAAACCTGTTCCCAAAGCCGATTGACTATTACGCGGGCAGTCAGAGGATTATCTGCGCTGATCAGCCATTGAGCCATTTCCAGACGATTGGTTGGAGAAGATTCATGATTCTTTTGCATGGATCCAGGAATACCCGGCGCAACTTCCTCTCCCGGAGTCAGCCAGTTCCCTCTCAAAAAACGATAGGAAGTTCTTCTGTCTTCCCCTTTCAACTCCCGCATCACAGGAGTTTGCACTGCACTAATTTCCCAAAGCTGAGCTAACTTAGCCTTCATTTCCTGGCCATAACCATCTGAAGGAGAATCTCTTAAGTGATACTGAATCCAGTCAAGGCGAAATAAATCAGACACATAATCCTGATTCATATAAAAATAATAGTAGAGGTCATGAGTGCCTGACACGGATTGAATATTGACCGTTTTTTCTTCCCAATTAACCCATCTTTTCGTCCCAGGCAACAGTGTTTTACTGATCACTGGCCCATTCAGAGAATCCAGCCTGATTTCTACAAATCCGCCCGAATAAGCACTTGCAAAACGATAAGTAATTTTCTCAACATCTGTCAGGTCCACATTTTCATACATAATCCATGAAGAATCCTGAATCTGAAAAACCGACAGTTGATCAGGCGACGTAAGTTCTATAAAACGGCTGTGATCCTGATATTCCTCTGCTTCCACTCTTCGATAACCCATTTGATATAAAATCCGGGAGCGCTGTTCATATAAAAAGGTATCTGACTCGAAAGAAAGGTCATTCGCCGCTTTTTTTGTAATCCATTCCATTAACTCTTCCACCTTATCTACAGAAGAATCCGGATAGGTAAAAAGCTTGGGTTGTTCGTTATAAATGTCTTTATCCTGAGTACTATTCAAAAAGGCCATAAAGCGATAAAAATCCTCATGCCGAAAGGGATCATAAGGATGGCTATGACATTGCACACAAGCCATAGTTGTTCCCTGCCAGACTTCCCAGGTTACACCTACCCGTTCAATATTAGCTGCTACCCGAAATTCTTCGTCATCAGTTCCGCCTTCGTCATTGGCAATAGAATTGCGATGAAAAGCAGTAGCAATGATCTGATCCTCAGTAGCATCAGGGAGCATATCTCCTGCCAATTGTTGCACCGTAAACTGATCAAAAGACAAATCCTCATTAAACGCCTGAATCACCCAATCGCGGTATTTCCAGATGCTCCGGTTCAGGTCTTTTTCATACCCTTTAGAATCCGCGTATCGCGCCAGATCCATCCACCAGGCAGCCCATTTTTCCCCGAAATGCGGGGAATTCATCAAAGAATCGAGTACATTTTC
>JAGQVA010000778.1 GCA_020438265.1 Bacteroidota bacterium | reverse complement strand
GGAAGAAGGATCATCCAGCGCATGCTGTTGGTCTCCTTCCAGGAGGGGAAAGGTAAACATATCAAAAAAAGCCGTATCGAGATATCTGCCTGATTCTCTGAAAGTTTGATCGCCAATACTTATCAGGAACTCATTTTGCCAGCTCATGAGTTCAGCGTCGAGAATTTCGGGGATTTCCCTTTCCATGGCATGGGCAAGGGGTTTGGGAACAGAGGACCAGGTATAAGTCTTATCATTTTCAAAAGTGACATGCCGGTTGACCTGAAAAAGCTGGTCTTCCTGTTCGTGAAAACCATCAACGTTGAGTTCGTCCTGAACCCAAAGCATAATCAGAATACTACAGGCCAATCCGACAGATAGTCCGGAAATATTGATAAAGGTATATCCTTTTTCGCGCCAAAAATTGCGCAAAGCGGTAGTCAGATAATTTCGATACATAGCGGGATAAAAATCAAAGGTTAGTTTAGAAAAAGAAGAAGGTCTGAAGAAACGAATCACATAAAATATGTACAACCATTTGGCTTTTTGATAGCCCATACGCCCTATATTGGCGTGGAAGGATTCATACAAATCACCCTGAATTTCGTCGATGAGTTCAGGGGAACAATACCATTCCAGAAAACGGTCAGCCCAACGGGGCGGAGATGGATTTGCGGAAGGATGCTTTGACATGTTTGTTAGTTTAAGGACCAGTTAGGAGCGTTTTCCCAAAGTTTATCACGCGTATCGCGCAAGTCGCAAAGCGCCCGATATCCATAAGAGGTTACTTCATAAATGCGTTTTTTGCGGCCTCCGCGCTCCTGAGTAGCACCTCCCATAGAGGATTTGACAAAGCCTTTTTTCTCCAGCCGTTTTAAAACGGTATGAATGGCAGGAATGGAAATCGTCTTGCCGATTTTCTCATTATAAACTTCAGAAATGCTGAAACCGTAGGCTTCATCTTCCATGACCAAAACAATTAACAGGATGGTTTCTTCCAGACTTCCGAGATTAGGTATCATTTCTTAGACATATATTTTATTAACATTTGTCTAATATAGAAAAGATAATATGGGGAAGGTTGCATATTCATATATAAAACATGTAGAAGCGTGATTAATTCGCACCTCTACATTGCATCCCAACCCCACCTTTTGACTTTTCTGTTTCTAGTTCTGATATTTGAATGTAACGACCCGCTGGTTCGCATAAACAAAACCCGATTGGGCCTAAAATTTTATTTTATTCTATGAAAAACCTACTACTTACTCTCCTCGTCCTCTTCCCGACCCTGATATTCTCCCAAACCAAATCCACCCAAAATCATCCTGCTCTCACTACGGGAACTCCTGAAAGCGCAGGTATGTCCTCGGAAAGATTAGCTAATATTGACCGCATTTGTCATGAAGCAATCGAAGCAGGTGATGTTCCCGGCATGGTGGTTCTGGTAGCAAGAAAAGGCAAAATTGTCTATCACAAAGCTTTTGGCGAGTCTGATGTGAAGGAAGGGAAAAAGTTCCAAACCAATGATATTTTTCGCATCGCCTCCCAAACCAAAGCCATCACTTCTACCGCTGTGATGATGCTTTGGGAAGAAGGACATTTTCGGCTGGATGATCCCATTTCCAAATGGATTCCGGAATTTAAGAATCCCCGCGTACTCACCCGGTTTAATTATAGCGATACAACTTACACTTCAGAACCTGCCAAAAGAGAAATCACCATTCGCCACCTGCTGACGCACACTTCCGGAATTGGTTATGGGCCTATTGACCGGGATGAAAGTTTTCAGATTTTATATGCCCAGGCAGGAATTGAGGCGATGACCTCTATGAATGGATTGACAACCAAAGAAAATATTATCAATCTGGCAAAAATGCCCCTTCATTTTCATCCGGGAGACGAATATTCCTATAGCATGAGTCTGGATGTGCTGGGTTATTTCGTGGAAATTATTTCCGGGATGCCTTTTGATCAGTTTCTCAAAACGCGCATTTTTGATCCTCTGGGCATGAAAGATACCTATTTTTACCTGCCAGGAGATAAAGGTTCACGCCTGATTGCTCTTCAGGTTCTGGGAGAATCAGGCTGGATGCCTATGGAAAGAGTTGGGAATACTGATTCCAATTTTCCAAT
The DNA here is from genome assembly GCA_020438265.1 of Bacteroidota bacterium. Taxonomy (GTDB): domain Bacteria; phylum Bacteroidota; class Bacteroidia; order J057; family J057; genus JAGQVA01. The sequence continues at coordinate 983 of JAGQVA010000778.1, read as the reverse complement.
TACCGGATCAAAAACGCTGTTTGCTGGTGGAGGAGGCCTTTCGAGCACGACCAGTGATTACGCCACTTTCCTGCAAATGTATCTCAATGGTGGAGAGTTGAATGGGGTAAGGTTATTAAGCCGGACAACGATTCAGTCTATGATGGGAAATCAAATCGGCGATCTCTGGGGAGATCGGGGCAGTTATCATGGATTAGGGTTTGAAGTCGTGGACGCCAAAGGGCAGGACCAGGGTGGAAGAGGAAGTACCGGAACCTTTAGTTGGGGAGGCGCCTTTAATACCCAGTATTTTGCAGATCCTGAAGAGGAGATTATTGGTTTGATTTTTAAACAAACACTGGGGCAACGCAGTGATAAGACCAATTGGCAGTTTAAGCAAATTGTGTTTTCGTCGGTTGATGATTAAATTTTTTTGATTTCTCATCTCATTGCACCGCTTTAAAAAACGGTGCAATGAGATGGACTCTGTCATTTTGCTGAATGTGTTGCCTTTTATCTTTAAGATAATGCCCCATTCACTTTCGTTGAGCCGTTTTTTAAAGCGGCTCGAAAGCACAGCGACAGGAAATATCAACGATTACAAATCCCCTTATAAGAACAATAACTACATTTCGATTCGTCTTCCGTTTGTGAAAAATCTTCCTCCAGGATTCTATTAATCAATTCTTTGATCTTAACTTCAAATTCATCCAGCTCTTCACGACTAACGACCTTTCCGCCATTCAGGTAATTAATTCCGGCACTGAGATGACGGACGGTATAATAGCCAACCTGTATCTGCTGATCCGGATGTTTTTGGTCGTACAACCATGCATACATATAACCCTGAAAGGATTCTTTGTATTTATCATCAGCGAAGGCTGTTTCTACATCTATATAACTTTTCAAGTCTACCTTTCCGGTTTTATAATCGACGATCCTCACTATGTCCTTTTCTGGAAGATAATCGACCCGATCAAAAAGACCATTAAGCTTAAAGACCT
>JAGQVA010000777.1 GCA_020438265.1 Bacteroidota bacterium | reverse complement strand
CAGGACAAAACTGAGGGATTCTCCATTACATGATGTCGATGTCCAGGCCCAGTTTTTTTGATTGATGCAATCCAGTTTTCCGATGAATTGATCATCTATATAAACACTGACAGAAGCCTTATTTCCACTTTGAGAGCGAGCATACAATTCCAGTTTTCCTTTTCCATTATGACCGGAATGAAGTGAAAAGTATTCCGCAAAACAGGCCTTCTTACTTGCAGGTTTCACATAAGTTTCAAATTCCGTAAAGTCAAATTTGTCTGAAGACTTTTTCTCGGTTATCACTTCCAGATGTTTAGCTTCGTCATTTACTTCCGCTTCAAATAAAAAATCTTTAGACCACCAGAGTGGATGACCGGTTTCATGCCAGGTATCCAGTTGTGAAAATACAGGACGGTTTGGGTTGGTGAGGTCAAAAAGATAAACGCTTCCCTGCCTCCTGGCCAAAAAACTCAGCTTTTTCCCTTCCAGGTTAATAGAAACCGCTTTTTCATCCTCCACATTGCCTTTAAAATTTGTTACAGGATTCATATTGGCGGCAATCACATAAAGGGGTTTCTGGTCATGCTTCCTGACAGTTACCAGTATCCGGGGGTCTCCGGCGGGATAACGGATAACAGGTACACCTTTATCGTCATTGAGTACATTTCCATTGCGGAGAATATCTTCATAATGACTGGTAATTGCCTGGGCATAACCGGGAATTGCGGCCTGCCAGATATAATTGCGTGGGTCAGGAAATTCCATTTCTCCGATTCCTTCATTAAAAAATCCGGTATAATAAAACTCTGCGCCAATGACTCCCAGGTGTTTCACAAGGCCCAACCACTGACTGGGGCGGATATTCCTCTCAGGGTTCTTATTCCACCCTGCGGCGACAAAAGGAGAAAACAGTCTATCTCCAGCCCTGATTTCCTCCTGACGACACAATTCAAGCCAATTCCAGCCACGCCAGGCACCTTGCCATCTTGCCCAGTTTTCGGGCCATCGGGGATAAAAATCAGGGGTTGAATAATATTGGCCATTGATAGGAGTACTGACTTTTCGGGCTTCTGTCCAAAGAAAACGGTTGAGATTCAAAGGCCCTCCATCCACCGCATACCATGAAAAAATGGTTTTATCCAGTCCCTTCAATCCATCATAAGCTGATAAATATGTTTTGCGAAAACGGGTTTTCTGCTGAGCCTGATACACCTCCCAATCAGTTATACCCCGTTTTTTCATATCCGCTGCGATAGCCGGACCAGTCGTTATCACTTTTTCGCTGGCGGGCAAGGGTTCTGCTTCTCCATTTTCGCTAATCATATAGACAGGGCGGGAAAGCTGGCCAAGAATCCGGGTGATATTGTGTTTTTGAACCAAACCATCCCGATAACAAAAATCATCAGGAGCAGCAAAGCTAATATGCGGACGATTGGAAGGGCGTCCATTCTGATCGATAAACCGGCCTGACCGATCTTTCAGATAATAACCGGAATTCAGGCTTCTGTTTAACACTTCAGGTCGTCCCTGATTGATGCCTATTGCCCTGGGGTTTACCTGAACCCAGATTGTAGAAATTCCCAGGGGAAATTCCGGATGTTGATTAGCCAGATCAATCCAGGCTTTCACATAATTATTCTTTTCATATAACTGATCATCGTGCTGAGCCTGATTGGCATTTTGAATGACCAGCATATAATTCCAGTTTTGAGCAAGCTCTTTCTGGAGTTCAACCGAAGTTTTCACAACCTCAACCCGGGTAGCACCAGGAAGGTTAGCTCCCGACAGATAAGGCAATTCCATCCAGTTAAAAAGAGGTCTTAACTGATGGGCAGGCTTAAATCGTGGTTTCGGGAATCTTGTTAGCTGCTCCATTTGAGACATCCTGACCTGAGGGTGCTGAGGAGGGTATTCCCTCGGATCAATCTCCAAAGAGGAAATGGATTCTGCAGGTTTTACTACATTTTTATAATCAGAAAAGCTTGGTTTTGACGCTTTTTGTTTCCCTTCCTGATAATGTTTAATGTGAAGTTTTTCCGGAATCATGGAAGAATAAATCATCAACTCATCCAGATCTCCCATAAAATTCCGAAGACCATCGTTGGAATGACTAAACATCAGTCCTCTGTCGCAGCCTCCATCTTCACAAATCCGGCCTCTCTGATCAGACTGATTGGAAAAACCTTCCGGCAATACCCCATCTACCCACACCTCTTTTCTGCCTTTGATTCCATCATATTTGAAAACGAAATGATGCCATTGATTATCCAGATAATATCCCAGACTGGATCGCCCGGTATGATTGAGTTCAATACTGAAAAAATCCTTTACTCGCTCTCCATTTGATCCAATAACAGACGAGTTGAAAACCAGCAATTCATTGATAAAATTAATCGCGATTCTATTGTCCTGAAACCAGAAAAGGCGGGTATTGGGGCGAAAGTTTTCCGAAGAAAATCTCAGCCAGCACTCAATGGTTACAGCTTCAGAAAAATGAACGGCAGCAGAAATTGCCTCTGCATTTTTCTCATTAAAGTGAAGGTAATTCCCAAAGATGCCATTTTCTGATTTACTTGTTAAAGACTTTCCATGCAAAATGGATTCACCCCAAACGGGCTTTTCAAGAGGTGTACTATTAAAATCCCAATACAAATCCGGTTTCATCTCCTGAGCCTTTAACCCATTCATACTTAACAGAAAAACAATCGCATATATATAAATGAAGCTGGTTTTCATACTTAATTGAATGATCACATTTTTAGAGGAATGGTTGCGTTTCCATTCTTCGGGAAATGGCAAAAGCTGCATTTACAAGCCCTACATGGCTATAAGCCTGGGGGAAATTACCCCATTGGCTGCCTGTGGACGCATCTACATCTTCACTGAGTAAGCCCAGATGATTGCTGTATTTGATCAGTTCTTCAAATATCTCTTTTGCCTCTTCTAACCTACCGACAAAAGCCAAAGCCTCTACATACCAGAAAGCACAAATCAAAAAGGTAGTTTCAGGCTCACCAAAATCATCCGCATGTTTGTAACGGTAAAATAATCCTTCTTTGGTTTTTAATTCCTTTTCTAATTCCTCCACATGTTTTTTCGCCTTCTCACTATGAGGGTCGAGG
>JAGQVA010000776.1 GCA_020438265.1 Bacteroidota bacterium | reverse complement strand
GGTCAGAAAAACTCCGAAAAAGATCAGGCTGGCGAAGAAAAATCTGCCATTAGAGAAGTAAAAACCCGCTGGATTTCTCATGTTGTTTCCCCCGGTGAATCTCTCTGGCAAATTTCCCAAAAATATGGAACAAAGGTAGAGATCATTAAAATGATCAATAAATTAACCAATGATGATATTTCTGAGGGAATGAGACTGAAGATTCTGGCTAAGGAGGATTTGATCTCAAAGTAGTTTTACTTCACTGGCCGGAAATCAGAAATGAAATCGTAGACGGGTTCAAGCACCCAATTTCCCGAATCATCCATAATGCCATATTGCGAAGGGCTTCTATAATTATCCTTCCAATATGGCATTTCTAATAGGAATCGGTTGGGAGCTATTCTTCTGATATGTCCCATTATACCATTTTTAAATTCAGCTAATAATTCTCCGCTAGAATTAAAAAAGGAATAATCGTATAAATCGGGAGTTGTATCACCCTCCATTCCTAAATAGAGTCCGTCTCCCAGATAACCCAAAGAGATACCTTCAAATTCAACTATTTTCTCTGGTTTTTTCTGGAATATGAAAGCTTTATAGTTGGAAAATAGGACCCTATAGGAAATGGAATTAGAATCATATTGAGGGGAAATAAATACATTATCCTGATGCATTTCAATAGACGTTACGCTTTCTTTCAATTGCAAATCGCCATTTCGATCAATGACATTCTCCTTGTAATCATGATATTCCCAATGCTCTTCTTCTTTGAATTTATCTTCATTTTCCAGTAATTCCAGATCAATGTAAGAATAATAAGCTTTAGACCTGCTTCCATATCCTATTCCTACCTTGGCGAGGTTTCCGTTAAATTTAGAAGCGTCAGTAAATCTAAAGTCAATGGCCTGTTTCCCTCTGGTATTGATGTAGCCATAAACAGTAGTAGCAGCAGGTTGTCGGGATTGAACAAGGTAGTACTCCTGATACAAAGGATTATCCAGACTTGGGGGATACTCCCAATTATTTTCCTTCTCCTTCATGTAATCTTCAATAATCTTTTGTTTTAGAGAATCAAACTGCGCTTCTGTGTAGCCTGGAAAATAGAACGCTGGTTTGTGATGTTTGCCTACGGCTGCAAGTCCCTGAGAAAACGGTTCGGCCCGATCAAACTGAAACTCTATCACTAATTTCCCTTTCTTATTGATGTACCCATATTTCACTTGGGTAGATCTGATGTAATGCTCTATTTTTTGATATTCATGATAAATGGGATGTCCACTGAGTAATTCTTCATGATATGTGTTGGCGTAGAGTTTCTTTATTTCTTTTTTTAACTCTTGAACCTCTTCAACTGTGTATCCTATATTAGAGTAAGATGAAGTTGGAAACTCTTTCCCTACTACAGCCAACCCTTCTGAAAAAGGCCCTACGTAGTCGTAATCTGGTTCGAGAATGATTTCTCCGTACTGGTTGATTATGCCGGTTTTAGTTTTGTCATATTCGCCATACATACCAAAATGGGCAAATCCATCCTCAAATTCACCAATAAAATCGTAGATCGTATCTAGTATAATATTCCCATCGATATCAATCATTCCATACTTACCAACAGACCTTGTATATGGATGGTCATCATTTACGACTTGCTCAACTCCTGTTTGGCGAAAAACTACTGACAGACCAAACTGGTTGAATGGCTTTTTAGAGTTTGCCTGACCAATGAATTTGCCAGATACGTCTATCATTCTCCAATTGTCTCCGATTCTGACACTAGCTCTGCCATTGAAAAACGGTTCAGCCTCATCAAACTGAAAAGAGATTTTCACTTCATTGTACTCATCGATATAGCCATATTTCCCCTGGTTTTTCACTGGCGCAAGCCCTTCACTAAACTGTTTCACATCCTCGTATTGAAGTGGAATAATAACTTCTCCCTGGTGATTCATATAGCCCCATTTTCCCCCTTTGAGTTTGTAGTTTTCAAGTTTTGCGCCTTTAGAGATTGCTAATTTCCCTTCGGAGAACCATTCTCTGATATCGTATTCCAGATAGAATTGGATTTCTCCATCGGGGTTGATGAAGGCTTTTTTTCCGTCGCGGCCTGCTAAAGCGAATAGGTTATTTGAGGATTGTGCCTGAATAAAATAGTTGGTTATCATAAGTAGGATCAGAGAGAAATATTTCATGAATTTGTTGATATTTCGCTTTCTATCTGAAGTACAAAAAAGGATAAATTTATTGCCAATTGTAAGGTTAGAGGGCCGGAACATGGACTTTGGGCTGCTATGTATGAAAATCCACTGAAATTTGCTAACTGAACATCTACAAGCCCCTAAATTTCAGCTTATAAGAAATCTTATAATAAGCCGTGTTTCCAGTATTATACCAGGGCCAGTTATAAACACCGTCATAAGTCAGGGTTTCATTATGCCAGGTTTTATTTCCCTTAGATCCAGGATTAGGAACGGCGAAACCGGGAACAGTTAATTTTGCCATTTGGAAATGTCGCAACACGAAGGTATAAGGAGCCCCGGGATCTCCAAACATAATCTGACCTCTCAAAGCTATTTTTTCACCAGGATTTATTCGAAACTTCTGCGTGGGTGCATTTCCAAAACCATTGATGGTAAACGAAACTTCTGCTTTGCTTCCTGCCTGATACCAGATTACCTGATCTCTGGTCTCTAAGCCGCCAGGAAGTTCTACTTTGGTAATATCCAGACTCACTTCATAGCTTTTAGGATAAACAATAATATCCCGGGTTCTTACATTATTTCCTTCCTTTTGTTCCTTTACCACATTTTCAGCATCAGCAATAACGCGAATTTGATGATTTCCCGGGGTTTTCCAGGCATAGGGGAGTTCGACATATTTTTTAGTTTTAGGCCCAATCTCAATAGTCTCACTAATGACTTCTGACGGTGGGGCATCATAATAGGGAATACATCTCACCTTAAACTTCCCGGTAGGAGACTCCCCTCCATTATATATCGCTATGCTAAGATTGGTGTGATTGCCTGATATGGGATAATTATTTCCAAGAGACAATCCTGTGACAGAAAGCTCAGGCCCTGAAAGAGGAGGATCTGGAACATCAGATAATATCGTTCCCATTTCGGAATTTCG
>JAGQVA010000775.1 GCA_020438265.1 Bacteroidota bacterium | reverse complement strand
TTGTTTGGCAACGAGCCCTCCCACGCAGCGGTCTACTTTATTGGTCAGCCAATCTTTGCAGGCTACCGCCTCCAGGCGAAGTACCTGAGAGAGGTATTCAGTAAATTTTGACGAATCATAATCAATTTCTTTATACTCACGATCTACCTTCTTATCCTCCATGATAGTTTTGGGCGAACTGCCAAACATATCCGAAAGCGCCAGATTCATCGGAGATTCGCCGTTATCTTCTGAGGCGAACTGAAAGCGCATATCGCCGGTAACATCCCCCACTACGTATAGAGGTGCCCTTTCTCTGGCAGCGATTTCTTTCAGCATTGGCAAATCTTCAGAGGAAATAATCAGCCCCATTCTTTCCTGAGATTCATTCCCGATAATTTCCTTGGCTGATAAGGTAGGATCACCTATTGGCAAGCGATTCAAATAAATCACGCCTCCCGTTTCCTCGACCAGTTCTGAAAGACTATTGAGGTGCCCACCTGCTCCGTGGTCGTGGATCGAAACAATCGGATTCACCGCACTTTCAACCATTCCCCTAATCGCATTGGCTACCCGTTTTTGCATCTCCGGATTGGAGCGCTGAACAGCATTGAGTTCAAGCCCTGCACCAAAAGCACCTGTATTGGCAGAAGAAACCGAAGCACCTCCCATTCCGATGCGATAATTATCTCCTCCCATCACAACGATTTTGTCTCCGGGTTTGGGAGTATGCTTTTTTGCCTGGTCTGCTTTCCCATACCCTACCCCACCGGCAAGCATGATGACTTTGTCGTAGCCTAATTTTAGCGAATTTTCTTTATGTTCAAAAGTCAATAAAGAACCATTGATTAAAGGCTGGCCAAATTTATTTCCAAAATCAGAAGCACCATTAGAAGCTTTGATCAAAATATCCATGGGTGTTTGGTACAACCAATCTCTTTCAGGAAAAACCTTTTCCCAGGGGCGTTCTGCATTGAGGCGGGAATAGGAAGTCATATATACTGCAGTTCCGGCAAGTGGTAATGAACCCTGTCCTCCGGCCAATCTGTCCCGAATTTCCCCTCCTGAACCTGTAGCTGCTCCGTTAAAAGGCTCGACTGTCGTAGGGAAATTGTGCGTTTCGGCTTTCAGGGAAAGGACAGCAGGAACGGAAATTCTTTTATACCAATCAGGGACATTCGCTTTTTCAGGAGCAAACTGCACAATTTCCGGTCCTTCGATAAAAGCGACATTATCCTTATAAGCTGAAACAATGGTATTGTGATTAACCTTTGACGTTTTTTTGATCATTTGAAAGAGAGAATGGGGTTGCTCTTCTCCATCAATGACAAAGGTTCCGTTAAAGATTTTGTGGCGGCAGTGCTCACTATTCACCTGAGAAAAACCAAAAACTTCTGAGTCAGTCAGGGGCCTTCCCAATCTATTTGCTAAATCTTCAAGATAAGCAACTTCCTCCTCGTTCAGGGCCAATCCTTCAGCTATATTATAAGCTGCAATATCCTCCACGGGCTGAATCGGAGCAGGGGTAATATGAATGTCAAAAATATCCTGATCTAATTGCGGATATAGCTGAAACAGCATCGGGTCAAAACTTTTCTTTTCTTCTGCGGGAAAAAACTCTTCAATACGGCGGATTCCACTAATCGCCATATTCTGAGTGATCTCGGTTGCGTTTGTACTCCAGGGAGTAATCATCGCAGCTCTGGGCCCAATAAAAGGCCCAACTAACTGCTGTTCAGCCAGATAAGGCTGATTCCCCAAAAGCCATTCCAGCTTTTTCAGGTCGTCAGTTCCGGGCATAGTGTCAACTTCTACGGCAAAAATCTGTGAGGAGAGAGAACCAAAGAATAAAATCATTATGGTTGGGTTGGTTTTGATTAAGCCGCAAAGTTCGGGAAATTTGGGAAAAAGTAAAGGAATTTCAAGGGTTTTTAAAGGCCGGTTATCCGGAATACGATAAGGAGTATTTTGAAGAGTAAACCAAAACTTCCTTCTCCTGTCTGGTTACCATTTCAGGCTTAAGGTATTACCAATCAGATTCTCACTACAACTAATTGGTAATATGAAAAAGCTATACTTTTTTCTTCTGATTGGAATTACAGGCTGTTTTTGCTCTCTTTATGCTCAGGGACTTAGTCTCAATTCTGATGGTTCCAATCCCGATCCCAGTGCTATTTTGGATCTAAAATCTGATAATAAAGGCTTTCTTTCTCCCAGAATGACTCAAGCCCAGCGTGAAGCCATTGCCTTTCCCGCTACAGGTTTAATGGTTTATCAAACAAATACAGATTCAGGTTTTTGGTATTATAATGGAGCCGCATGGACTCATTTGGCAACCCGGGAAACCGTGAAATCAGGATCTCTGATTACCCTCTCGCAAAGAGATGACGCCACTATGTCTGGCCTTGGTTTTCAATATCTTGGCAATATGCCTTTCAATAATGAAGCTGATGCCTGGAAACTGACCTCCAACACAAATACCCCGGCAGCCCGACGAAGACACACTTCCATCTGGACTGGCTCCACAATGATCATCTGGGGAGGACATGATGGTTCCGGGCCTTTGAGTAGTGGTGGTATTTACAATCCTGATACTGATACCTGGACTACTATATCTTCGGTCAATGCACCATCTGCCCGGTACAGTCATTCTGCCATCTGGACGGGAAGCAAAATGATCATTTGGGGTGGATTAGGCTCTGGCAACAGCCAAAAAAATGACGGTGCTATCTATGATCCACTAACTGATTCGTGGACCACCACTTCAATGACGAATGTCCCTGCTGTCAGGTATGGCCATTCGGCCATCTGGACGGGAACAGAAATGATTATCTGGGGAGGGAACTATAATTTTGCTATCATGTATAGCGATGGGGGAAGATTCAATCCGGAAACCAATTCCTGGACTTCTATGACCAATACCAATGCTCCTCCCGCCAGATTTTCTCATACGGGTATCTGGACTGGAAGCAAAATGATCGTTTGGGGAGGGTATAATACCTATACCGGAGGTATATATGACCCTGGGACCGATTCCTGGACCTCCATGTCTACCTCCAGTGGGCCCTCCAACCGATACTTTCATTCTTCTGTCTGGACAGGAACGGATCTTATTATCTGGGGAGGATAT
>JAGQVA010000774.1 GCA_020438265.1 Bacteroidota bacterium | reverse complement strand
ATCTACGATGAAGCTCGTCGTGGCTGGTTGTATCCCCTGGATATGAACCCCGAAGGCAGAACCGCTTTCAAAAATGGCCAGTGGAACCATTATCGCATTGAGGCTATCGGGGCTTCTATTCGTACCTGGGTTAATGGTATCCCTACCGCAGATCTTATTGATGATATGACACTCGAAGGATTCATTGCTCTGCAGGTTCATAGTATCGGGGATGCTTCTCAGGAAGGAAAACAAATCAAATGGAGAAATATTCGCATCAAAACCCAGAATCTGGTGCCAAGTCCCTGGACCAGTATTCACGTAGTCAATAATATTCCCAACTATCTTTCCCCTCAGGAAAGAGCCAATGGATGGAGATTGCTTTTTGATGGCCAGACAACTCAAAACTGGCGCGGAGCACATAAGGATAATTTCCCAACCAAAAGCTGGAAAGTTGAAAACGGAGAGCTGATTGTCATGTCTTCAGGAGGTGGAGAATCTGTTTCAGGTGGTGATATCGTTACTATGGATGAATATTCGATGTTTGAATTCCAGCTAGATTTTCAACTTACCAAAGGAGCTAATAGCGGAATCAAATATTTTATCACAGAACAATATGGCAAAAAAGGAGGAGGATCAGCTATTGGCCTTGAATATCAGGTGCTTGACGATGCCAACCATCCCGACGCCAATCAGGGTACAGCAGGTAACCGGAAAGTGGCTTCATTATACGATATGATTCCTGCGCACAGCAATAAAATTGTTAATCCTGTTGGAGAATGGAATCATGCCCGTGTAGTCGTTTCCGGCGTGCGGGTTGAAGAATGGTTGAGAGGAAACAACCTTGAAAAAAGTGAATTTAAAGGAGCTCACGTAGAGCATTGGTTAAATCAAAGAAAAGTATTAGAATATGAAAGAGGTACCCAGGCATTTGACGCATTGGTAGCTCGTAGTAAATATGCCGATTGGGAAGGTTTTGGCCATTGGCAAAGCGGACATATTCTGCTCCAGGAACATGGAGATGAAGTCCATTACCGAAGTATTAAAGTAAGAGAATTGAAATAATGAAAAAAGTAGTAACCTTTGGCGAAATCATGCTTCGCCTTTCTACCCCGCTCTATCAGAGATTTGTTCAGGCATCCGTTTTTGATGTTAATTATGGTGGTGGCGAGTCCAATGTGGCCGTATCACTAGCCAATTATGGAATTCCCGCTGAATACGTAACCCGTCTCCCAAATAACGACATCGGCCTTTGTGCTCTGGCTAATTTGCGGAAATATAATGTCGATACCTCCAATATTATTTTCGGAGGAGACAGACTGGGCATTTATTTCCTTGAGTCAGGTGCCGTTTCACGAGGAAGTAAAGTCGTTTATGACCGTGCGCATTCATCCATAGCAGAGATCAAACCCGGGATGATTGACTGGGAAACTGTGCTGGCTGACGCACAATGGTTTCACTGGACGGGAATTACACCAGCCATTTCTCAGGGTGCCGCAGATGCTTGTCTGGAAGCTATCAAGGTTGCCAACAAACTTGGTGTAACAGTATCCACGGATCTTAACTACCGCAAAAACCTCTGGAAATACGGCAAAAAAGCTGGAGAGGTAATGGAAGAATTGGTTCAGGGATGTGATGTCATTTTGGGAAATGAAGAAGATGCTGAAAAAGTATTTGATATTCATCCGGAAGGTGTAGATGTTACCAGTGGGCATGTAGAAGGAGAAGCTTATGAGTCTGTTGGCAAACAGCTGATGGCACGTTTCCCAAGGGCGAAAAAGGTCATTATTACGCTCAGAGGTTCTATTTCAGCTTCACATAATTCCTGGTCAGGAGTGCTTTGGAATGGTGAACAGTTATTTTCTGCACCAACTTATCAAATTACCCATATTGTAGACCGTGTAGGTGGTGGAGACTCATTCATGGGAGGATTAATCTACGGGTTATTAACTTACCCTGGCGATGATCAGAAAGCCCTTGATTTTGCTGTGGCGGCTTCTTGTTTGAAACATACCATTCATGGAGACTTTAATATGGTTACTGTGGATGAGGTGGAGAAATTGATGAGCGGAGATGGTTCGGGGCGGGTGAGCCGGTAAAGAAAATCTGTCTTTTTAACATAATTAAGGCCAAAACCTGTCTCAGGGTTTTGGCCTTAGTTTAAACCACATTTTCCTTATTTCAACTTTCCTTTAACCTCCTCAAAAATCAACTCCACCCAACGCCGGTACATCTCCCCACTCGGATGAAGCCCATCCGATGCCACCAACTCTGGACCATTCAAAGCCTCCCGCGAAATCGGGGTAATATCAAAGAAGGCAATTCCATATTGTTCACAAATCTCCAGTGCTTTGGCATTATAAGCATCAAGTTCCTCCGCGATTTTTTCCGGATTACGAGTTTGCCCAAAAGGCGTAACGCCATAGTCAGGAATAGAAAGCACGAATACCTTTTCCGTATCCTGACCAGCAAATTGCAAAGCTGTTTCTATCAGTTCTGTGAATTCTTTTTCATACTGTTCAAAAGGATATCCCCGATACTGGTTATTCACGCCAATCAGGAGTGAAACCAGATCATAGGTCTCAGCCAGCTCAGCGCTTTCAATGGCCTGGGCTAATTCATTCGTCGTCCAGCCCGTGCGGGCAATGATTTCAGGAGCCTCTACCTTGAGTCCAGCTGCTTTCAGGCTGTCTGCCAACTGCACCGGCCAGCGCTGGTTAACCGGCACACTTTCTCCAATGGTGTATGAATCGCCCAGAGCCAGATAAGTGATGGATTCATCAGGAGTTGGATTGATATCAACAGGGTCATTTTCAGGCGGAGGCATTTCACGACAAGCCAAAAGAATAACCCCTAAAAGTAAAATCAATAGATTTTTCATGATCAGTCAAATTAATTCTCCTTCTCATAACTTAAAACTTGGTAAACTGTTATCTTTATCGGCTGGACGAGGACCCACCCCTAGATCCCCTCCCTCAAGAAGGAGGGGACTCTATCTCACTTATTTCAATAGAAATATAAATAGTATTTCTATCGAAAAAAGAAGAAAGGACATGGCCAAAAATGGTTTTAGGAATATGGGTTCCAAAAACAATTAGAAGACATCAAGTAAATGATCAATATCTCCCTCATCACCATAG
>JAGQVA010000773.1 GCA_020438265.1 Bacteroidota bacterium | reverse complement strand
CAACAGTTTTTAAAACAACATACTACCAAAGAAATTCCCGAACAATTCTCCCGTTCAGACCAGGAGTTTATTTTGAAGTTAAACCAATATATTGAAACCAATCTCAGCAATGAACTTTCCCTTGATCAGGTAAGTCAGGCCATGCACCTGAGCCGGACGCCTCTCTTTCGAAAACTCAAAGCTTTGACAGGCCTTTCTGTTACCCAGTATATTCGGGATTATCGTTTGAAAAGAGCCTTCGAGTTACTCCAGGAATCCGAGCATTCCGTGAGCGAAATCATTACCATTACCGGGTTCAATAGCCCTACCTATTTTTACCGTTCCTTCAAAGAAAAATATGGGAAAGCACCCCTGGAAATCGTAAAAACCGCCCAATAAAGCCTCATAATAGCATATTGCATCAATAGTGCAGAGGAAAAGAATAATAGTGCATAAGAGTTAGCGGATAAAAATTGAACTTCGATTCAATAAAAAGGAATACTAACTCAACTACTATGTCTTATTTAACCCCAAAGAGTCGTTTTATCAACGCTAACTCACGTGTACCCAAGTATCGGCAAGTCGCCAATACGATTTTATGGGAAATTGAACAGGAGAATTTGAAGCCAGGCCATCGCCTTCCCAGTATTAATGAAACCAGTGCGGAATATTATCTTTCCCGGGATACGATTGTAAAGGCTTATTATGAACTGGCACATCGGGGAATTATTACCTCGATTCCTGGTAAAGGATTTTATGTAAATACAACACCGGAAAAAGCAGTTTTGAAAATTGTCCTGATTCTAAACAAACTGAGTCATTATAAACAGGAAGTGCATCAGGCAATGGTAAAAAAACTGGGTGAAGAAACAAACACAACGATTTTTATTCACAATCATGATGCCTCTCTTTTCCAATCATTTATTCTCGAAAATCTGGGCTTCTACGATTATTATGTAATTATGCCGCATTTTAACGGCAATCAGGAGCAAGCCCGGAAAGCAATTGCTAAAATTCCTAACAACAAGCTAATCCTCCTGGATCAGGACATTGATGGCCTGAATCCAGGGTACGGATTGGTGTATCAGGATTATCAGAGAGATCTCGAAAATACCCTTTCCAAAGCTCAGAAGCATCTGGCGAAGTACAAAAAAATCTATCTTGTATATCCTTCTTCCCGGCAGTGTTCAGGGCGGATAATCAAAGGATTTAAAGCTTTTTGTAACCAGAGCCAAATGGATCACGAAATTCTTGAAAAAGTAAATCCTTCCAAACTGGAAAAAGATTGTGTTTATCTGGTGATTGAAGAATCAGATTTGCTCAAGGTGATCAAAACCAGCCAGAAAAATCAGTGGGAATTAGGGCAAGATGTCGGTATCATCGCTTATAATGATTCTCCCTGTAAAGAAATTTTGGCAGGAGGAATATCAGTTATCACCACAGACCATCGCAAAATGGGAGTTTCTGCTGCGGATATGATCCTGAACCGAAATCGGAAAAAGCTTCATAATCCTTTTATTTTTAAGAAAAGGGCTTCTTTGTAAATTGAATTGTTAATTATATAGTTGGTACAGAGAGAAAAATTATCCTTAGGATAGTATGTGTTTACCCCTTCACACGTGCTCCGTCCCCTCAAGAAGGGACTCCCGCAAGGCCCGTTTTCACAAGAAACGTTCTTTTTAGACCGCCAGCCCCTTCTTGAGGGGGCGGTCAGGCGGAAGGGGGTACAACAAGGAGCTAAACAGATCCTAAGAATAATTTTTCTCTCTGTATAGGCTGCTTATTCTCTCATCCTATGCATTTATTCCTCCGGATAATCCTTTTCATTGGCCTTCTATTTTTCCCCTTACTTCACAAAGGGCAAAATTCTCCTCCCACCTCCGCCCGCTTCATCTGGACCAACCAACACGAATCGGACCGGTTTCAGGTAACAGCATTCCGATATGATCTGGAAATCGAAGAGAATGTTTCAGAAGCTATGATCCATCTCTTTGCAGACTCCCGTTATCATCTCATTGTCAATGGCCAGTTCATCAATTTTGGCCCGGCGCGCTTTTATCCGGCTCATCCGATGTACGATTCCTATAATATTGCTCCTTATCTGAGAAAAGGGAATAATGCCATTGCTGTAAAGGTATTTTCAAATGGAACCAGTTCCTTCCAGCTCAGGCGAAATCCGGGAGGTTTTATTGCCTGGGGAAATGTAAAAACTACCGGAGACCAGCAATTTTCTCTGGAAACTCCCGGAAACTGGCGATGTATGCCTTTGAATGGTTATCATGGAAATACACCCCGAATGAGTTTCGCTACTGGCCCAATGGAAGTGTATGACTCTCGAAAAGACGATCAGGATTGGTGTCTCCCTGAACATTCTTTTAAAGGAAAATCGCCTGTGGAAGTAGAAAACCAAGAGATTTGGGGAGAACTAACCCCTAGAAATATTCCTCATTTAACCCGGGAAGTATATAAACCGCAGGAATTGGTGGGAGCTTATCAATTAAAAAACGACGAAGAAATGCTGTCCTTTCGTGTGGCAGTACCGGATAAGTCCCAAAGTGAATTTCGCCACAATCGTCCTTTGTTGGGTTACACATATATCTATTCTCCCAAAGACCAGAATGTGGAGGCTGGAATCTGGTGGGGAAATCATTATTTGAATGGGGAAGGTCCTCTGCCTCAGGAAGATGCAGGTCCAGACAAACCTCATCGTCAGACGATTCATTTACAACTCAAAAAAGGCTGGAATGCGTTTTTTGTGCAGCGAAATTCTTTTTGGGGGAAATGGGACTTTTTTATGGCTTACCCGAAAACTGCCGGTTTGATTCTTTCTCCTGACAAAAAGAAAAATGATGCGAATTGGTTTCGCGTAGCCGGGCCATTTCTGGAAAATGAAGAAGAAACGGTTAATAGTCTGAAATTTCCATTATCACCCAAAGATCTTCCTGCAAATTTGTCTGCTGGATGGAGAGATCTTCCTGTGGGTAGTTTTGCACATAATCCCGCTGTAGAAATGTCCTGGCAATATTTGGGTGAGAAAATGGAATTACCTTCTATTCAGATAGAAAACATTACCCTTGACCAACCTTCTGCACTGGTTTTTGATTTTCGCTATAAAAAACTGGCCAGAATTGTCGTGGAATATGAAGCTCCGGAAGG
>JAGQVA010000772.1 GCA_020438265.1 Bacteroidota bacterium | reverse complement strand
AAAGAACAATATTCACGGATTTAGTTAAGAATGTCATCCTTCGCCAAGGCTACCTATGACATCTTTTAAAAAATGGTGTATAAAACCATGTTGACAAACCCATTTTGGAAGATCCCTCTCTCCGTTCGGGATGCCCGCCTATGGCGGGAGAATACTTTTGCAGACATTGCAAATACCGTTTTTCCATCGTAGATGGGCATCCCGAACAGAGTGAGGGATCTTCAACAACCTTCTATGTCATCACTGCATTTGTTTTTCCAAATCTTGGGGAAATTTTGTCTCAGGATGACAATTGCGGAATGTTTTTTATATTTCCTTTCCTCCCGATTCAAACATCCCATTGCCCGTTTCAACCAGTTTCATTCGCATCCTCTGTAAACAGCGCGTTATTTCGTGAGCATAATAATTATCAAACTCATGAAACGATCTGTTTATATCTACTTGACGCTTCTTTTCTTCATATCTGCGCTGAATCTTCAGGCTCAAAATATGCCTTATACCAATCAAATGGACCAGGCTTATGAATATGCCTGGGAAAAGAATTACAAAGAGGCACTTTTGCTTTTTGATCAGGTTTTGGAAGAATATCCCGACCTCCTTCACGCTCAACTGGGCAAAGCCTGGACACTTGCCTGGGACCAACAATACACTCAGGCAAAAACCATTTTTCAACAAGTACTTACTTCAGAAGCCAATAACCAGGAAGGAGCCAAAGGGCTGGCTTATATTGCGCTTTGGAGCGGAGACCACGCATCAGCAGCCAAACAGTTTGCAGCGCTTATCAAACAAAATCCTCAGGATGAAGCTCTGATTATGGCCTGGGGTCTTTCTCAGTTGAACACTGGAAATACAAAAAAAGCACGCGTAGCCTATCAGCGTCTTGCAGGTTTACAATCTCCTGAAGCAAAAGCGCTTCTCAGTGCCTTGCAAGGTGCTCCCGGATGGATGGAGGTTGAAACCTGGGGAGGATTGAGTGCCCTGGCTCAGCAACAAAAACTGGGTCTGCGAGCTTTCAGACTTGCTTTTAACCCCAATCAAAAACTTGGTTTATGGCTTCGGTATGATGGTTCTCTTTCCCTCGACGGAATTTCCAATTTACAAATCAGCAATCCTATTCCGGCTTATTTTGTTGGAGGAATCATCAGGCCAAATCAGAAAATCAGTACGCGACTGGAATTTGGAATCAGAAATTTACCAGATAGTGGTATCAGTTCATTGATCATGGCAGAACAAGCATTTTGGCTAAGAGAAAGCACTGTGCTGAAAGTGGGAGGTTTGGTAGATTTTCGTTCTGCCCCAAACTTTGAACACCTGATTTATGGAGGATTTGCGCAAAGAATTGGACAACATATCTGGATTGAACCGGCTTATTATCAGACGATTAAAGCGTCTGGGCAGGGAAATGAGCAAAGATTATCCGTTGGTGGAAAATATCATTGGGATAGCGGGAATGAAATTCAATTGGGAGGAATTATTGGTAGTTATAAAACTCCGGCTGATATTTCCCGCTCCTCCATTTCCGGCTTCTGGTTGCATTATCAGCAACCCATTTTCAAAAGACATTGGGCTTATGCCTTGATCAGACAGGAAAGCAATCCTTTTGGGCAATTGAGAATTGGTGCAGTGGGTATCAGGCTTAGATTAGAAAAGTAAATTCTGCCTCTGCGGTCTCTGCGAACTCTGCGTGAGACATGAGAGCACTCAATTTGCCTTGAAAGAAATCACGCAGAGAGGGCAGAGTACGCAGAGGAAGAAAAATAAGCATACCCGATAAATCCTCATTTGCTATAGAACTTCTATCCATCATTACACAACCACAAGAATCATTCACTAAAAAACAAAACCTATGATTACTTCAGTATCAACCCCCGAGGTTGCCAGGAAAACGCTGGTCCAAAATAAAGCTCAACATCATGTAATCGAACAGGAAAATCCCAGGTTTTCCAATCCCCCTAAACCCGGTTTATACCTTGCCATTCTGGGAATCTGGGCAACTTGTATCTGGTGGTTTCACTCCCGCCTAATGTCTTTGCTCGATCTGGCTGAAAACCCTTTGGAATGGGCCTCTCTGGCTTTTTTTGTACTCTTTGTAGAGTTTGCCTGGTTGTATGGAATTTATAATCTGACTATGATCGGGTTTGCGTTTTGGTATAAATGGCAAAGGAAAAAAGAAGACTCATTACCTCCCATGATGGATGAAAAAGAAGCTCCGGCAACTGCTATTCTCTACACAACTTATAATGATTTTGTTGAAGCGAGTGCCGAGTCTTGTGTTCATCAGGATTACCCCAATTATACCGTTTACATTCTGGATGACAGCACAGATTCGGCGTATATGGCCAGGGTTGATGAACTTGCAGACCGATTTGCAGACAAAGTGATTGTTGTTCGTCGTTCTGACCGGAAAGCCTTTAAGGCAGGGAATATGAATAACGCCCTCGAAAAGATAGTCATAGACGAAAAATACTTTGCCATTGCAGATGCAGACGAAATTTTACCTGTTGATTTCCTCAGCAAACTGGTTCCTGTGATGGAATCCGATCCAAATTGCGGGTTTGTTCAGGCCAATCACAAAGCCAATCCTAATCAAACCAGTGCCCTGGCACAATCTCAGGGAGTGGGTATAGACCTTCACTGGAAGTGGTACCAGCCCTTGCGCAATCAATTTGGGTTTGTCATGTTTCTGGGACACGGAGCATTATTACGCAGAGATGTTTGGGAAAAAATCGGAGGATTTCCTGACATTGTCAGTGAAGATTTAGGATTTGCCATTCGGGCACGGGAAATCGGCTATCGTGGGCGATTTGTAGAAGAAGTGATTTGTTACGAAGATTTTCCCGATACCGTGCGAAACTTCCGGGTGCGGCACATGAAATGGACACGGGGAACCTGTGAGTTTTTATATAAAGAATCCATTCGCCTGATCCGCTCCAAAAAAATTACCTGGATGGAAAAACTGGACATTCTTTTTCCGACCATGAATCTTCCGTTGACCTTGCTGTATTTTCTCTTTATGCTCAATGCGAACCTTCTGATGCCAGTTATTTTTGGAGTGGAAAGACCCCTGACTTTTGCTTTCCAGGAAATGGAAGCAGTAATTCCGATTTACGCATTGCCACAAGGATTTAACCGAATCTT
>JAGQVA010000771.1 GCA_020438265.1 Bacteroidota bacterium | reverse complement strand
TAGCAATTTCCTTGCTTCCTCTATGTTTTCACTTTAGCCTCCCATGACCAAAAGCGATCCCGCCAGTTCCAGACACACCTCCAGCAAATCTTTTGGACCTTTGCCTCTTAAGGTTTCAATCGCTTCTTTCACTTCCAGAATATTTCCCACTGTATTGCCCAGAGGTTGCTCCATATCTGTGATAATGGCCTGGACTTTTCGCCCCATACTTTTCCCAATGTCTACCATTATTCGGGCGAGTTCAAATGCATCATCAGGGTTCGCCATAAAAGCCCCACGACCTGTTTTTACATCCAAAACGATCGCATCAGCCCCTGCGGCCAGTTTTTTACTCATAATGCTCGAAGCAATCAGAGACATCTGATCCACCGTACCCGTTACATCTCTCAGAGAATACAGAATCTTATCCGCTGGCACCAGATTTTTTGACTGACCGATAATGGCCATTCCGCATTGGTTGATTACACGCAGGAATTTTTTCTGTGAAATTTCATACTTAAACCCTTCAAAAGAGAGTAGTTTGTCCAAAGTACCTCCACTGTGTCCCATTCCACGTCCAGACATCTTGGCCAGTTTTAACCCGGCGGCAGCAACCAAAGGTCCCACCACCAAAGAAGTCTTGTCCCCTACCCCACCTGTTGAATGTTTGTCTACCTTAAACCCTTCCACTTCGGAAAGATCAATGGTTTCTCCCGAATACAACATCGCTCTGGTCAAATCTACCGTCTCGCGCTGATTCAGCCCATTAAACCAAACAGCCATCAACCATGCAGAAGCCTGATAATCGGGAATTTCTCCGGAAACCATGCCGCGAATAAAAAATTCAATTTCTTCACGGTCCAATTCTCCGCGATTTCGTTTTTTCAGAATAATATCAACCGCTCTCATAAACTAAAGATTACCAACCGTTTCAGAAATTAATGAAACCACCCTCTGTTGAATTCTGGACATGGTATCCAGCACATCGTGGTGGCTGAGTTGTTTTTGTGAAATTCCCGTTCCACTGTTTGAAACATAGGTCATTCCCAATACTTTGATCCCCATAAGCGCAGCAGCAGTTGCTTCTGGAACCGTTGACATTCCTACGACATCCCCGCCTACAAGCCTGGCCATTCTCACCTCTGCTCTTGTTTCAAATGAGGGGCCGGTAGCCATCACATATACACCAGACTTGATTTCTATTCCCAGCTTTCTTCCCGTTTCCAGGGCGATATTGCTTAAATCAGGATCATAAACCTTCGAGGTTTGAGAGGACAATTCATCTGAAATCGAAAGTTTTTGTCCCATCAATGGATGACGAAAGGTAAGATTTATATGATCAGTGATTACCATCAGGTCTCCCGGCTGGAGGTCAGTTGTTACGGCCCCTGAAGCCGCTGTAACGATCATTTTTGAGACGCCCAGCTTTTTCATTACCTGTACAGGAAACCCAATCAGAGGCATCGGATACCCTTCATAAAAATGGAATCTCCCCTGCATAACCATGACGTTTTTTCCGTTAAGGTTTCCCAAAACCAGTCTTCCGGCGTGCCCTTCTACGGTAGAGACAGGAAACCCTGGAATATCCTGATAGTTAATATACATGGGATCTTTGATTGCATCGGCTACAGGCCCGAGGCCAGAACCGAGAATCATCCCGATTTCAGGGCGGAAATTTTCAGTGGTTTCCTGAATAAATTTCGTGGCTTTATATATGTTTTTTGTTTCGGCCATAAGTGTAAAATTGCCGCTGGAAGTTACAAAAAATGAAATGGCTTTTTAAAGCTTGTTTCACTTGATTACCTTTGGTATCGAAAAACGCAATTGATGCGTATTAGGATGAGCATTTAAGATAGTATCTTTGCAGAGCCCGTAAACCAATTTATGAATATTTCATTCACATCTTCTCCAGCATTTATTTTGCTGATTCTGATCATAGCAGGTGGACTGACCTGGCTGATGTATAAAAATACAAAAGAATTATTACCCAGGACTCCACGAATTCTTCTTTCTGTCTTCAGGTTTGTAGTCTTAACCCTGATTGGGATCTTATTGCTTCAACCTCTTCTGAATTCACAAACCAAGGTCATTTTTCCTCCAATCGTAGCTGTATTGCAGGACGTTTCGGAAAGCCTGGTGATTCAAAAAGACTCCAATTTTGTCCGAGAAGAATATCCCGGTTTGCTTAAACAATTTTCTGAAGGTTTTGATCAGGATGAGTATGTGCTGGATATGTATGGATTTGGCTCAGAGCTCCAACCCGATTTATCTCCCGACTCCCTGACTTTTGAAGCTACGGGAACCAATATCTCCCAGGCTGTCAATTCTCTGCAAAATCTCTATCAAAACCAGAATCTGGGAGCCATGGTCCTGATCAGTGATGGAATTGTCACTGCGGGGAGTAATCCGCTGTACACGATTGAAGGTGTCAAACAACCCGTTTACACGGTATTGCTGGGGGATACAACTTCGCAAAAAGATATCAAGATTAAAGAAGTTCTGTTCAATGAGATTGCCTATCTCAATAATGAAATGCCCATTAAGGTCAAAGTCAGCAGTTCGGGATATGATCAGGCAAATCTGAAAGTAACGCTTTCAGGAGGAGGAAAAACCTTTGGTACACAAAATATCTCTCTGGGCAGAAATAAGGCTGAAGGAGAGGTCAATTTCCTGGTAAAACCTGAAGAAGTGGGTTTACAGCAGTTTATTATCCGGGTTTCCAGAATGGATAATGAAATCACCTATTTGAATAATATTCGCAGAATTTTTATCAATGTGCTTGAAACAAGGGTAAAAATCGCTCTTTTTGGAGGTTCTCCTCACCCGGATATAGGTGCGCTCAGGAAAGCTTTTGACCAGGATGAAAGTTATGAATTGACTGAATTTATCCTCAAAAATCCCGGGACATATTATAACGATCCCAAAAACTATAACCTGGAGGATTACGATCTTTTTATTCTCCACAATTTCCCCAACTCAGGATCGGATGAGGCGATGGTGAATAAAATTGCAGAAGTGGTAAAAGAGAAAAAAACACCCGTTATTTTCTTTGTCGGCATATTTACCGATTTGCGATCCATGCGCTCTTTGTTTGAATACATGGCCATTACGCCTAAAAAAAAAAAAAAAAAATCAGAGGAGGTTATTGTCAATTTCAATAAGG
>JAGQVA010000770.1 GCA_020438265.1 Bacteroidota bacterium | reverse complement strand
TGTATTATCCGTTACCCAAACCTGGTACGTTCCTCCATTTATGCCTGTTATATCCTGAGAAGTTGCATTATTGGACCAACTGTAAGTATAGTTCGGTGTACCTCCCATGACCTGAAGGTCGATCGCTCCATCCATCGTTCCGGGACAACTTTCGCCGGTAATCTGGGGAAAGGTAAGATTGGGGAAATCGGTAACCGTAATGGTCTGTGAAGAAGAGTCTGTACATCCGGAAAGACTCGTCACCAATCTGACCATATAACTTCCCGGAGTGGCAAAAGTAAAGGAGGTCACCGAATCGGTTGAAAAGGAAGCGCCATTGATCTTCCAGTTATAACTGCTCTGGCCAAACTGACTTGCCGTAAAATCCACACTGTCTCCCATACAAATGGTCGTAGCACTTGCAGTGAAATTGGGATTGGCAGCACAGCATGATCCAATGGTAATAGATTGACTTGCAGACTGAGTCAGTATTCCGTTTGTAAAGGTTCGGGTTGTAAGGGTATATGTTCCAGCGGGGATCATCCCTGCATTAATCACCTGTGGGGAAAAAGGAACAATCGCCGGTAAGCAAATAAAAGGTTGTATAATATCCAAATCGATGAAAATCGTCGATCCGACAACAGAACTTCCTGTTGTTCCCATACTCGCATTGGCGCATAAAAACTGTCCGGTGACTGTTACCAGTAAATTATTACATTCCAAAGGGTTGGTTGAAGGCGTAACTGTTCCGATCAACTGTCCATAACTTTTTTGAAAGCCAAGGACAGTAAACAGACAGAATAAAAATAGAAGGTAGAGCTTTTTCATAAATAGGTTCAATGTGTTGAGAGTAAAACAAAATTTCAACCGAAAACGATTGAATCAGGGAAAATCAATAAATTTTGGTTTACAATCAAATTTACCGTTTATCCGTGTAATCGTTTTCGGAAAAGGGATAGACTGGAAAATATTTTGCGCTGTAAAATTTCCAGATTTTCCCATGTAATAAAATCTGCAAAAAATGTTGGTTAAATTCATTTTTGGGCCGTTATTTGCAGTGAATTTGAGCCAGAGATATATTATCAAAATGTTAATTTTTTTAAGAGATTTTGATTTTATATTCCAAATTTTTGTAAATTTGTCAAATATTTAAACAATCGAATACCATTTATTTAATATAACCCAAAAATGAGTATTACTAAAAAATTTCTAAAGAGTAAACCCGTTGTCAAAGTAACTTTTAAAGTTGACAAAGAAGCAGTTTCAACTGCGGAATCCGTGCATGTTGTAGGTGAATTTAACGAGTGGAACAAAGAAGCAACTCCAATGAAACCAATGAAAAATGGTTCTTTTTCTACCACTGTCGAACTCACTAAAGATCAGGAGTATCAATTCAGATACCTTATTGATGGAAAAAGCTGGAAAAATGACGAAGAAGCTGACAAACTGGTACAGTCTCCTTTTGCTGATGCCAAAAACTCAGTTGTCGTTGTTTAAGAATTATAGGATTTTTAACATAAAAAAAAGCTGCCTTTTCAGGCAGCTTTTTTTATTTTAGCCCAAAAATATATGGATCTACAGCTCAAAGGTAAAAGAGCTCTTATTACCGGAGGTAGCGTTGGAATTGGCCTTGCTGTTGCTGAAGCCCTTGCTGCCGAAGGCGTAAACCTCATTTTATGTGCACGCAATCTATCTCGTCTTGAAGAAGAAAGCCGAAAAATTGCCACCAAATTTCAAGTAGAAGTGGACTGCTTTCAGGTAGATGTTAGTCAACAAGACCAACTTGAACATTTCATCCAAAAAATTACCCAAAACTACCAATCCCTCGATATCCTCATCAATAACGCTGGTCAGGGTACCAATGAGAAAATCGAATCCGCTCCCGATGACCGTTGGTATTACTACTGGGACTTACACGTCATGGCCGCAGTAAGGCTCAGCAGGGGATTATTACCTCTCCTGAAAATCAATGGTGGTGTCATTCTCAACAATTCCTCCATCTGCGCGGTACAACCGCTGGGTTATGAACCCATTTATAACACCACAAAAGCAGCTCTCTCCATGTTTTCCAAATGTCTGGCAAATGAATACATTTCTTATGGTATTCGGGTAAATACGGTTAATCCGGGTCTTATTATCACCCCGGACTGGCGAAAAACAGCCAAAGACCTTGGCGAAAAAGAAGGAATTTCTGCTGATGAATATCTGGATAGACTCGCCAAAGATTACACGCCCATCGGTCGGTTTGGTACGCCAGAAGAACTGGCCAATTTTTTCGTATTTCTTTGCTCTCCGATGGCCAGTTATTCGGTTGGCTCTACCTATTATATAGATGGTGGTTGGTTAAATGTTGTAAAATAACATAATGAAAAAAAATCTCCTGATTACATTCGGAATCATTCTCTCTGCGCAAATTCTATTTGCGCAAAAAGCCCAATTGGTACTACCTGATACCATTCCTTTCAATCTTAATAAGGCATATAATATCTGCCTGCAAGCTGTTTTGAATGAGACAGATTCCATTAATCTGATGTTCCATACCGCCGCAGGTTCTCTTACCCTGATTCAATCATCTACTGCAAAATTGAATAGCCTTACCTTTTCGCAAAGTGAATCAGTCAAAAGTTGGGGGGGAAACGGAGAAGCCAGATTAAGCATTGGAAATCAAATTCAAATTGGAAAAAGTCTCTGGCAAGAGGTTGAAATATGGGAAAACGAATATTCCGGCCCGGATACTGATGGAAAATTTGGACCCGTTTTTTTTCAAAATAAGGTAATCGAATTAGATTATGATAAACAAAGAATGATTATTCATGATTCTTTACCTGCCCTGGATTCATCCTTTAAACAGCATGAACTCACTATCCAAAACGGTTTTATGTTTATATCAGGAAACAGTTTTATCGGAGATTCCTCCTGGCAAAACCGGTTTTTGGTACACAGTGGTTATGGAGGAACAATCCTTTTTGATGATGATTTTACCCAAAAACATCATTTGGGTGAAAAGCTCACAATCATCAGCGAAAGTGAATTAAAAGATGCCTACGGAAACATTGTCAAAACCAGGAAAGCGATCCTTCCTGAATTTGAAATTGGGGATATTTCATTCAAAAATCTGCCAGTCGGTTTTTTTGAAGGAGCAAAAAAAAAAAAAAAAATGAGTGTTTTAGGT
>JAGQVA010000769.1 GCA_020438265.1 Bacteroidota bacterium | reverse complement strand
CGAACCCTTATCAGGTAGAGCACGATGAACTTTTCGCAGCTATCGCAAATGGTGAGTACAAATTCGCTGATGCAGAAAATGGCGCAAAAAGCACCATGACTTCTATTATGGGAAGAATGGCTACTTATTCAGGTAAAATGATCGAATGGGATGAAGCGATTAATTCTGAAATCAGCCTGATGCCTAAGAAGTTCGCTTTCGACGCTGAACCTCCCATCTTGCCGAATGAGGATGGATATTATCCAATTGCGATTCCGGGAGTTACCAAGGTCGTTTAATGGCTATGGAAATGTATAGGTTTTTCGCAGTGATGCATCTGGGAGTATGTGTTTAGCGTTGATATTTGCCAGAGGGCTAAATCCCGTCAGGGATTTAATATTGGTAGAAATATCGGTTTCGCCCTCTCCAACCAGCGCGCCTCAAGGCGCGCAAAGATATAGGAAGCCATTACAGGCTACAAATATTAAATCCCTGACGGGATTTTTCGCCATCCAGCGAAGAAAAGACACTAAGCACATATACCTGGCATCACTGCGAAAACCAATTAGGTATTTATTCTTTTACAATCTGGCAATCCTTCTC
The DNA here is from genome assembly GCA_020438265.1 of Bacteroidota bacterium. Classification (GTDB taxonomy): domain Bacteria; phylum Bacteroidota; class Bacteroidia; order J057; family J057; genus JAGQVA01. Next base: position 2,575 of record JAGQVA010000769.1, on the reverse strand, counting down.
TTTTTCTTTGGCAGTTTTTTTTACAAAATTCAGGCCCAGAATGAACCCCAAAGATACGAGTTCGAACATCCACAGATGGGTACAACCTTCCGATTCGTGGTTTATGCCCAGGATGATTCTACAGTTATAAAAGCTTTCCTGAGTGCAAAAAAAGAGATAGACCGCCTCAATCAGATGATGAGCGATTATTTGCCCGAAAGTGAATTAAATCTTTTGAGCCTTTCTTCGGGAACAGATACATGGATCAAAGTCAGTGATGAGTTGTGGGAAATAATGGCCCTGTCGAAGAAGATTGCCAAAAAATCAAAAGGAGATTTTGATCCTACCATTGGACCGTTAAGTCGTTTGTGGAGACGGGCGGTAAGACGACAGGAGGTACCTGATCCAGCCAAAATCAACGAAGCTTTGTCCCAAGTGGGTTATCGTTTGATCAAAATGAATACCTCCCGAAAGGAAATTCTCCTGAAAGAAAAAAATATGAAACTGGATCTGGGAGGAATTGCCAAGGGATACGCAGTAGACGCTGCTTTTGAGGTTTTTCAGCATTTCGGTCTGAAAACGGTCCTTGTTGATGGAGGAGGAGATTTGCGGCTGGGAGATCCGCCCAAAGGCCAGAAAGGCTGGAAAGTGGAAGTGTCCGGGTTAGATAATGAAGGAAAAACCTATGAGAAACGGGTTGAATTATCCAACTGTGCCATTGCCACTTCCGGAGCAAAGTACAAATATGTAGAAGCCAACGGACAAAAATATTCTCACATCATTGATCCGAAGACAGGTATGGGAATAACCGAAAGAAGGCTGGTTACAGTCATTGCCCCGACATGCACTCTTGCAGATGCACTTGCTTCCCTGGTAAGTGTATCCGGATTTGAAAAAGGGGAAAAAACAGCACGGAAAATCATGGGGAAACAAGAATTCTCCATTAGTTTAGCAAAACCTGAAAATCAGGAGTTTAACACCTACTATTACCATCATCAATAAAACTTATGAAAAGAAGAGATTTTGTCAAAAAAACAGCTGCCACAGCAATTGGCACGACGGGTCTGGTCGCTTCCGGTGGTGCTTTATTTGCCAAAGATGGAGACGCCAATTCTGTAAAGGCAGATAAATTTCAAATGAAATATGCGCCTCATTTAGGCATGTTTAAAAACCTGGCCGGAGACGATCCCATTGATCAATTAAATTTTATGGCTGATCAGGGATTTACTGCTTTTGAAGACAACGGGATGAAAGACCGTGATGTAGAATTACAAAAGAAAATGGCCCAGACTATGGAGAAAAGAGGGCTGGAAATGGGAGTGTTTGTGGCGCATAAAATTTACTGGAATGAACCTAATCTGGCTGGTGGAAAAGAAGATTTAAGAGAGGAATTCCTGACTCATATTAAAGAATCGGTAGAGGTAGCGAAAAGGGTCAATGCAAAATGGATGACAGTTGTTCCCGGTCATTTAGACCTTCGGAAAGAGATGGGTTACCAAACGGTAAATGTGATTGAGGCTTTGAAAAGAGCCAGTGAGATTTTGGAACCACATGGCCTGACGATGGTTTTGGAGCCTTTAAACTTCAGAGATCACCCGGGTTTATTCCTGACCAAAGCTGCTCAGGGGTTTGAAATTTGTCGGGCGGTAGGTAGTCCTTCCTGCAAAATTCTTTTTGATATTTACCACCAGCAAATAACCGAAGGAAATATTATCCCAAATATTGACCTGAGTTATGAGGAAATTGGTTATTTCCAGATTGGTGATAATCCCGGAAGAAAGGAACCCACTTCAGGAGAAATTAATTACAAAAATATCTTCAAACATATTCAGGAAAAAGGTTTTACCGGGATTCTGGGTATGGAACATGGAAATTCTATGAAAGGAAAAGAAGGAGAGCAAAGAGTTATAGATGCTTATCGTGAAACAGATAGTTTTTAATTTTTACGCGTTAGGGCCAGGTAGGGCCAAGGCATGTCTTGGCCCTACATAAAATCAACAAAAATCCATTTTTATAACATTATGAAAAATAAAACATACAAAAATGTACTTCCCTGGAAATCCATGCTATTCCTGGGATTTTGTATAACCTTATTAATAGCATGTAAATCCAATCCAAATACAGACAATCAGTCCGATGCTGGCACTTCCTCCGTTGAAAAAGAAGAAGTTATCACTGCATTTGCTGAAGATATCGAAGCTTTTGAGAAAGCTGATCAGGCAAATTTTCCGCCCGAAGGCGCTGCGCTGTTTGTAGGTAGTTCCAGTCTCAGGATGTGGAAAACCATAGAAGAAGATTTGGCTCCTTTTCCGGTGATTAACAGGGGATTTGGTGGTTCGACCTTTAAGGAACTCAATTATTATGCAGACAGGATTGTGTATCCCTATAAGCCCAAATGTGTGTTTGTGTATGAAGGAGATAATGATATTACCAAAGACGAAATTGGCCCTACAGAGGTGCTTGAAGCTTTCATGAAGTTTCACTCTGATTTGAAGGCTAAATTGCCAGGAACAAAAGTGTATTTTTTGTCAATCAAACCTTCGATCAGGCGTGAAAACCTTCTGCAAAAAGCAACTGAGACCAATCGCGTGGTTCA
>JAGQVA010000075.1 GCA_020438265.1 Bacteroidota bacterium | reverse complement strand
CAGAAGCTCATTTTAGGTTGAGCAAGCGCACCAAAATCAATACATGGGCTAATCAGATCAAACTGATCACCCAAAACACCACTGGATGTTTCGGTGAACATATATTTCATACCACCATTTGTATGGTCATCCAAAGGTCCTGTACCAAAGGAGTTAGCTACCCCATCTTGTTCTACATGCCAGCCAGCATTAGCAAGAGAAGCTGTAGAAGTTGAAGTTACTGTCCAACCAAATCCTACGGTTCCGGGAGAACCAACAGTCCAGCTTTCAATATCTTCAATCAATGGAGGTGTAAGTACTGGAAGAGATGTTACAGCACCACCAATAGAGTCATTGAAGGTGTTTACATCAGCGATAATTGAGTTAGAAATTACCAGGTTATGAACACCACCAGCAGAGAAGTTAGCCGCAGGATCAACTAATACGATCAGCGTATCGCCTACTGGCAGGGTACCTGTATTTACAGTAGTTGAATAAGTAGCTGTACTGGCACCAGTCACATCTACTGTTACGGTCATCGGATCCGTTGTGAAGTCAAGGGCAGTAGAACCAAAGTTTAAGACTGCCACTAACAGTGAATCAGAAGGACCATAACATTTGATATCTGTAGGAGCAACAAGGCCAAGAGCCTGTGCATCAGTAGGAATCGCATTAAACAAATTCACATCATCGATGGCCATATCACTTTCCAGGCCAATTCCACGAATACCTACAAACTGAATCTGAATGATAGAGTCAATCATAAAATCCAGATTGGAAACAGACTGAAGCCATGGATCAGTTTCAGCAAATTGCTGAGAACCTGTATAAGTGGCTACCAGTGAATCAAATCCACTCTGTGTAATTACATGAGCCTCCAGGGTACCCATCTGGCTACCAAACATGTGGTACCAGAAAGACAGTCTGGGTGCTGTAGCACCTGTCAGATCTATACAAGGAGATGTCAAAGTATAAGTATCACCAGTTACCCCTGAAGAAGTCTCTGTAAACATATAGATACTTCCACCTGGAGTATGGTCATCAATCGGCCCAGTACCAAAGGAGTTGGCAACTCCATCAAATTCTGGATTCCAGCCAGCCGAAGCATTAGGAGAGGTAGAGGTCCATCCGTTTGCCAGACCATTAAAAGTCTGGTTGGGATTAAAGGTCTCAAAATCTTCAAAATAACTCTGACCTGCACCAACCACTGTCACTGGATTGACCACTATTAAAGTAGCCGTATCATTGGTAGCATTCGCATCACCTGCCAGATCAGTCCAGGCCAGGATAGTGTAAGTAGTGTTAGGAGTTGAAAGGTCAGCTCCCTGAGCAAAAGTAAAGTTAACTGTCGCTCCACTGGCCAGGTTACCAAAAATAGTGTCTACAACCGGGGTACCCCCATTTATAGAATAAGAAACCGGAATCGTATCCTGAGCCATCATACCATAGTTCAGGACGTTGATATTAATTGGCTCATTGGCAGAGAAACCACAAATTGTACTCAAAGGAGTAATACTGGTAACACCGGCATCTTCGGGTGGTGGTGGGAATATAAGCACATTATAATCCTCTGTTTCACCGAAACCAAAGGTAGTTCCACAAGGGTCAAGAGGACCAGCATTTGATGGAAAAACTCCCATTAAACGCATGCGGACAGTATCATTCACCGCATTGGGAGGTACGGTAAAAACAATTGTTCCAGTTGCTCCGGCTGTAAGGTTCAAGGTTCCCAGTTTTTCAGCCAAAGTAAAAATAGAATCATCATCAAAGTCAATCCAGGCTTCAACGGTACTGGACCATTGAGGATTGTTTTGTACGGTAAGGGAATACGGAGCTCCCGCAGTAAGACCAATTGTTGCCAAACCAGTGTAATCACTATAGCCTATTGCTGAGGCTGGATAGTTGGCACTAAAAGTTCCTAGCGTCATGCTCACAATTGAGTCCCCATCTGTTGTTCCGCTATTGTAAGAAGGAATACAAAATTGAGCGTATACCCCCGTACTTAACAGAAACGCAAAGATTAAGGTAAAACAATGCTTCATGTTGAGGTTTTTAGGTGTTTTAGTAAACCGCTAAAAATACAACACCTAATGTACAATTCAAACTTTATTCATGAATTTTCAATCGCGAATGATCTAGTTTGGGTTTCAAAATTTTCACCAAGATGAAACATCATGCGAAAGTCCTCATTATGCCTTTTTTAAGGTAAATGAAAACCGGGTTCCTTTTCCAGGCTCACTTTCGACGTATATTTGCTCTCCGTGCATCTTTATGAGATGTTTGCATATAGAAAGGCCTAATCCTGTACCGCCTTTATCACGAGAACGGCTTTTATCCACCCGGTAAAACCGACGGAAAATTTTATCCAAATGCTGTTTTTCTATTCCCGGTCCAGTATCTTCCACACTGATGAGAATTTTTTCTTCTTTCGGTTCAAGAATGATTTTTACATCTCCATCAACAGAACCATATTTTACAGCATTATCAATCAGATTTGTCAGCACTTGCTGGATTCTTTCACGGTCAGCCAGCACCATGGCTTCTTCCTGAACTTTGGAAATAATTTTACAGGATATATTCCTGTTTTTTTTGGTAAACTTATATTCCAGCATGTCCACCACATCACGAGCCATATCATAGATGGGAAATTTTCTGATTTTCATTTCCATCTCCCCTGATTCGGCCTGAGTAATGATCAACAGATCTTCTACCAGATTGGACAGCCGATCGGCGTTTTTCATCGCCTTTTTCAAAAACTTTACCTTAACCCGGTCATCATTCATTGCTCCATCAATGAGCGTATGAATAAAACCCTGAATCGCAAAAATCGGGGTTTTCAGCTCATGAGAAACTTCTCCCAAAAACTCGCGGCGATAGGTTTCCAGATCCTTGAGCTTTTTGATTTCTCGTTGATTGACAGATTGCAGGTTTTTAAGTCGGCGAAATACCACCCACTCCAAAGCAACTACCAGGATCAAAAAGCTGATAAAAAAGAATATGAGACCCTGATAAATGATGGAACTTTCTACTAAATTAAAAAGGGGCTCAAGTCCCAGATATACGCCTGTTATCCCTAATGCCAGGTAAATGGAAACCAGAATCGAAGACGGAATCTTTTTAGTCATGAATTGTTGTTAAATGATACAATGGAATTAGGATGTCTCTGGTCTCTTATGGTTATTATTTTATAGGAGGACACATTTAATTAAAAACAAGAAACAAGAAAGGTAAAAGTTAATTTTCTGATTTAGAAAGTATTTACTTTATACTTTTAAAATTCTTGTTTCTTGTTTTTACTTTCATTCAATATCATCCATTCACTTTTTATTCTTCTTTCTTCAGCTTATACCCTACCCCTTTGACTGTCTGGATATAATCATCCCCTATTTTTTCCCGAAGTTTCCGGATATGCACATCAATGGTACGGTCCACGACAAAAACATCGCCCCACACCTGTTCCAGTAATTTTGCCCGACGGAATACTTTACCCGGATAAGAAGCGAGGAAATACAAAAGTTCGAATTCTTTGCGGGGCAACGATATTTTCTCTTCTCCTCTTCGCACAATATATTCATCCCGGATCACCTCAAGATCGTGAACCTTCAGGGTATCTTCCTTGGTATCATTGGATTGTTCGCGGCGAAATATCGCCCTGAGACGGCTCATCAAAACCCGGGGTTTAATCGGTTTAGGGATATAATCATCCGCCCCGGCTTCAAACCCTGCCAGTTCAGAATACTCTTCAGATCTGGCAGTAAGAAAGACGATAAATACTTTTTCCAGGCCTTTGATCGCCCTGATACGCCGGCAGGTCTCTATCCCATCAAGGTTGGGCATCATAATGTCCAGCAAGATCATGTCAGGCTTATGCTCCCGGGATTTACGGATGGCTTCTTCTCCATCCATCGCTTTGATAACTTCATACCCTTCTTTTTCCAGATTGTATTCCAACAAATCCAGAATATCAACCTCATCATCAACTATCAGTATTTTTGGCTGGGACATATATAGAAGTTAGATGTTTCTGTGTAGAATAAATTCAATTATGGTTCATGGCTAGGAATTCTCCAGTACCTCCTTCAGTTTTGCTTCCAGTGCAGGTCCCCGAAGGTTTTTGGCCAGAATCTTCCCATCCTTATCCAGAAGGAAAGTCGCCGGGATAGAACTAACCCGATAGGTTTTGGCTGCTTCACTTTGCCAATATTTCAAATCGCTTACATGATTCCAGGTCATTTGATCCTTCTCAATGGCTTGAAGCCACGGCTCTCTCGTCCGGTCAAGACTCACACTCAGGATATCAAATCCCTGGTTTTTATATTTATTATAGACTCTCACTACATTGGGGTTTTCGGCACGGCAGGGTTTGCACCAGCTCGCCCAAAAATCCAGCAATACAATTTTGCCTCTGAGATCACTTAATTTAAACATGTCTCCTTCCGGAGTGGGAAGTTCTATTTCCGGAGGAATGGCTCCGACAGACAAAAACTTCTGAGCCTCCTGTTCTGCCAGAATTGTGCTCATTACATTGTCAAGCGTCGCATCGGTCTTTTCATCAAGGATGTACATAGAACGGTAGCGGTCAGCATAAGTCATGAACAATTCTGACTTAAGCTGAATCATGGTATTAAGCATGACTGCATAACAATTGCGGGTAATCGATCCATCCTGAGGCAATTGACTCAGGAAATCATCCAGATAAGCCTCGGCCTGAGTACGAGGCACTTTATTTTGAATCAACTGTTGAACATATCCCTGTACATTTTCAGCTACCAGCGGCACATGCTCATAAACCGGATTGGCGAAATCCACCTGACGGAGATATTCATTCCCAAAATGTTCAATCGCACTTGTATATCCGTTGGGGTTATTGTCCGGGTCAAAAGGTTCAAACAAATTGGCTTTAAAATAACTGGCCAGAACCGGATGTACCTTTTCCAGTGAATCTACCAGATAAACCTGACTGCCGTAAGCATCCAGAATTTGCTCACGAGCCTGATTTATAAACTGGGCATTCTGGGATTGCATCCCAATCATCATTTGCTGATTGGCCTGATTTAATTGTTGTTGCAACTGATTAAATGTTCCTGAGAAACTTTTAAAAGACTGATTCAAATCTGAATTTTCAATTTGAGCAAATCTTCTCAAATCATCACAATTTCCAGACATCTTCACCCCTTTTTCTCCTCCTAAAACCATAATGGTCATATTCTGGGGCCCTTTTCCCACCAGATAAAATCCTTGTCCCGGCAGTTCTCCCTCAAGATGAAATTCCGTTTTATCTCCATTTTTGATGACCGGAGCAGACATAAGCCTGACAGGAAAAAATCCTCCTACCTCATAGGAAAGCTGATACACGTGAAAGCTGTCTAAGGCACAGGCATCAAATGATCCGTCAAGACTAAAGTAATTGGATGGAACTTCCTCGTTACATGCTGAAAGCATAATCCCTACAATGCCCGTCAGAAAAATATATATTCTGAATTTATGCAAATATGTCAATATCGGTCTCATAATTTATTCAATTATTCACAAATATAACTTTCTGACCTGAGAACCAAAAAAGCAAAAAAGGTAAAGCAGGGATTTTATGATTAAAAATCCCTGCTTTTGCTATTTTTAGTAGCGAATATTCATTCACACACAAGCCAAAACCGGCACTGCAATCAAATACACTGACAATAAAAGGGCTACTGCGGCAATGACAAAATAGGTGAAAAAGGTTTGCGCTTTTGCTTTTTCTCCACAGTTTTTAAACCAGAAATAAGCCAAAACACCCGTAGCGATAAAGAAACCGATCGCCCATATCTGCCAGGATTCAAGACACTGGATCAGGAAGAAGGAAGTTCCCAAACCTGCCAGCATAGATACCCATCCAACAGCCAGCCATTCGCAGACGCCAGGAGGACAGTGATTTTTCTTCCCAAGATTCATCCACAGGAAAACGGCTACGGCAAAAGCGACAAACAGAACTCCCGTAGTTATCAAAATATCGGCATTACTTCCACCTTCGACAATTTCTGCGACAAAACTGACCATCAGCGAACCCGTCAATAGCGCTCCCAGAAAAGCGACGATATAGGGCATAATACGGCACATCAAAGGGGTTTCTTTCACTGGCAGAGCAGGAATCACCACTTCTCCCGCTTTGGAAGACTCGCACGATCCCGGGCCTTTAGCGGTAACTTTTACCTGATACTTTGTTTCTGATTCCGACTGTGTGTAAACGTGTTGAGCCGAGTTGGTGGTGCTGGTTTCTTTGGCAGAACCATCTCCCCATTCCCAGACATAAGAATCAGGTTTCCCATTGCCTGTAGCCTGAAATTTTGCGAGACATTTACCTTCAGCTGCTTCGGTCAGAGAAACGAGTTTGACCAAAGTAATTTCCGGACAATCGACTGTTTTGGGGCCTACCTGGTAGTTACGACTTCCAGCCGAGCGGCACGCTTCCGGACCAATGATTTCAACCAGAATCAGGTAATCTTTCTCACTTCCTGCTTTTTGATAAGTATGTGTTGCTTCTGGTTTATTAGTCGTTTCGAGCGGCGAACCATCTCCCCACTTCCAGGTAAAGCTGGTTGGTGTGGGACCAGAAATATCCAGGTTTGCCTTTATCGTTACCGTATGCTTATTTTCCTCTTCAACACTGATATTAATCCGGTCAAGATTTGGACAAGCAGCATCCTGCTTCGGAATGACTACTTTTACTTCTCCGGAAGTTCTACACTCTTTCGGGCCAATTACCTCTAGCGAAATTGTGTAGGTTTGATCTGCATCTTTACTGCGGTCAAATTCATGAATCGCCTCACCTGCTGAAGTTGTTTCAACCTGTGATCCATCTCCCCAGGTCCAGTTAAAACTATCAGGTTTTTCTCCGGTAGTAGTAGCTGTAACCTTTATTTTTGTTTTGAGGGCATTCTGTTCAATTACTTCGGCTTTCAATTCAGAGATAACAGGGCAGATAATCACATCCTGTTTGGGGATGGTTACTTCAATCTCACCAGAAGTTTTACATTCTTTTGGTCCAATTACTTCAAGAGAAATTTTATAGACTTGAGCAACATCTTTATCACGATCATATTCATGGATCGCCTCACCCACTGTGGTTGTTTCAACCTGGGATCCATCTCCCCAGGTCCAGCTAAAGCTATCCGGAGTTTCTCCGGTTGTTGTAGCTGTAACCTTTATTTTTGTTTTCAAATCATCCTGGCTGACAACTTCGGTCTTCAATCCGGAAATGGAAGGACAAACCAATTCGATTTCCATCGCAGAAATTTTCACTTCTGCCGTTCCTCCGTCTGCACATGGACCAGGGCCTTTGCAGGATATATTTACTGTAAAAGTCTCATCCTTTTTACCTCTTTTATAGGTATGTATAGCTGAAGGCTGGGTTAATTCATCTACCGTTCCGTCTCCCCAGTCAATCTCAAAAGAATCAGGAGTTGGACCGTCTATCCCAATCGCTACCGCTACTGACTGAGTCTCTTTGCTTTGTTCACTATAATCTACCGTAATTCCCGATATCTCACCACAATTGATATGAATGGCCAGGGGATCTTTACTTCGCGGATATAGCGTGTGATCATTGTTAGGCACAACGATAAAAGTCCAGCCTTCACTGGGTTTTCCATCGTCATTATTCATGTGTTCATCCAGGCCAGGTTGATCCGGATGGAAGATTTTCCAGTGATTGTGGAGGATGACTGTCCCTTCTTCCTCTATTTCAAATCCCTGGTTACGTTCGAGGCAAATTCCAAACACACTGGTAGTACGAAAAGTGCCATTTTTATCTTTTCCGAAAAAATAACCTCCCAAAATCTCGAAAAACCGATCATCTTCAGGGGCCCGGTTTACATGTTCGAGTGAGGTACCGACCAATAAATTAGTAACAAAATCCTGATCGGAAGGCTGGTTGCTGGTTGTGAAAATAACTCCCCGGTTGGCAAAACCGGCTCTTTCAATGGTCCGGGATTTGAGCTTATCGCGTTCTCTGAGACCGGCAGGTACGGGTAAAAGTGTAGCTTTCATGAGTGAAAAGATTCATTTAGTTGCAAAATTGAGAAAATGTTAAAGAGAGGAAAAAGCAGAGTCTTTAGGCCTGAACAATCGACAAAATGAGAAATAATCGTCAAATAAAAATATAAATTTATGCTTTTCTCTTACAGATGATTTGCCGATCTTTCATAATATCCAACTATTAATATTAGATGATTATTTTATCCGGAGCTTAGGAAATGCAAAAAATATATCACTTCCCTCTTTATATCCTGATAATAGGAATAAATCTGTTTGCCTGTGGGGAATCCTCTGATTTGGAAAATGCGCATGCTCAGCGATTTTCACCCCAATCACAGGCTGTTTCTCTTTTGGGAGATACCCTTTATTCACCCATAAGGTCCAAAGAAGCTCAGGAAAAACTGGAAAAAAATCTTGAAAAGGCCAGAAAACAATATCAATCTGACCCCAATCAGGAAATGAATATCATCTGGTATGGCAGAAGAGTCGCTTATCTCTCTCGTTATGAAGAGGCGATTGATATTTACACACAAGGCCTCAAAAAATTTCCAAACTCTTATAAATTGCTCAGACATCGGGGTCATCGCTATATCTCTGTCCGAAAATTTGACAAAGCGATTGAAGATCTGAGCAAAGCTGCCAGCCTTGCTCCGGAATCTCCCCTGGAGACGGAACCCGACGGAATCCCCAATAAAATGAATCAACCTCTTTCGAGCACACAGTTTAACATCTGGTATCACCTTGGTCTGGCCTATTATCTGAAGCATGATTTTGAAAAAGCGGCAGAAGCCTATCAGACCTGCATGGATTATTCCATTAATGACGATTTGCTTTGTGCGACGGTAGATTGGTACTATATGACCCTGAGAAGGGCTGGAAAACACGATGATGCCAGCGTTCTCCTGGCCCTGATTCATCAAGATATGGAAATCATTGAAAATGATTCCTATTTCAAACGATTGCAAATGTATCAGGGACATCTGGATGCAGATGAAGTACTGGAAACAGGAGAAAAACAGAAGGATAAGGAACTGGCAATGGCGACTCAGGGATATGGTGTAGGAAACTGGTTTTTAGCCAATGGAGATACTACACAGGCTAAATCTATTTTCCAAACCGTGGTTGATGGTATAGAGTGGGCGGCTTTTGGATACATCGCTGCTGAGTCAGATTTGGTGTACCTGAAAGATCAATAATGGGAGGATTTAGGAATAAAAATGATTTTCAGATACCTTCGCCTGATAAATTTCAGATTCGCAATTCATAAAAAAAACAGTTATTCAATATTGGCTCAATTTATGTTTAATATTTTCAGGTAATATATTCAACTTGAACCTTTTATTACCCACGAAAATGCTACTTTAAAGGACAAACATGTCAAATTCATTCTCTTACATATGGACTACGGTATCCAACATAGGAGTAAGCCGACAATATCCTTTTGTGGAGAATGTGAAAATTAAACTACTCAATCAGATCAATTTTCTGGGTTGGCTGTTTGAACTGGTTTTATTACTAATTGCCCCATTAAGCCCTCATCCCCTTGAATACAGCCTTGTGGTTGTTATTTTCATTATCATTCAGGGGATTGTCATTGGATTACATCATTTCCAAAAAATTAAAGCAGCCCGGTATTTCAGTTCGTTTATTACACCGGCAGGTACTGCCGTAATGATGCTTTATACCCGGGAACATTTTGGGGAAGGTTATCTGTTTGTCATGAGTATATTCATGGCCTTTATTTTGTTCAGTGACCAAATTCGTATACGAAATCTGATCATTGCTGCCAATATCTTATTATACATGGCGGCAGCGGCTTATGTCGTATTTCATCCCCGAGAGATCCCCGGCGTTTCAACAGGTATCGATGAACATGTCGTCTTTCTTATGTGCATCATTGGAATGGGCATCGTCATTATGCTTTACCAAAATGAATTGCGCAAAAATCAGGAAAGGCATAATGAGTTGATTAACAAACTCAGGGAGAAAAACGATGAGTTATCAGAAAGTAACGCAGAACTGGAGCGATTCACTTATATCGCATCTCATGACCTGAAAGCTCCCATTCGCACGATTATCAACTTTCTGGAAGTGATGGAAAAAAATATTGAGAGGCAATCTTACGACAATCTGTTGAAAACCCTGAAACATGTAAAAACAGGGGCACAACAGATGTATTATGTAGTCACCGATATTCTGGAATACTCATCGATTAATCAAAATGTACTTGAAAAACATCCTCTTTCTCTGAATGAGATTGTGGATAAGGTAAAAGCCAACCTGCAGGTAGAAATCGATGAAAAACAGGCTATTGTCAGCCACACTTCCCTTCCTTCGATCATTGCCAATGATATTGAAGTGATTACCCTTTTTCAAAACCTGATTGAAAATGGAATTAAGTATAATGTGAGCAAACCACCCCAGGTTTCTGTTTCATCTGAATATATGGAAGATTATTTCCTTCTTAAATTTAAAGACAACGGAATAGGAATCGATCCAAAGTATCATACCCGGATATTTGAACTTTTCCAACGCCTGCATACATTATCTGATTATCAGGGAACAGGGCTGGGGCTGGGAATTTGTTCGAAGATTGTCAAATCCTACGGAGGCGAAATCTGGGTTGAGTCAGCTCCGGAAAAAGGTTCGGTGTTTATTGTTCAGTTGCCCATTGATTTGATAACACTTAATCAGGATAAACCCAGTCAGAGAGAACTCACCGAAAAAATCATGATGGAATAGATGAAAGGAGCAATCTCACGTATATGGTTTGCCGCCGCAGAAATCGGAGTCAATGATCAGCAGTCTTTTAGCGAAAAAGTAAAAATTCGCTTGTTAAATAAGGTTTTTCTGCTGGGAATTATCTGTTCTATTTGTGTCATCAGTCTTGCGCCCTTTACTCCCGACCCAAAAACCTATGCACTGGAAGTAAGTGTTTTTATCCTCCTCCACATATCAGTTATTATTCTTCATTCACTGGGAAAAATTGCTTTTGCACGCTATTTCAGTTCCCTCATTTTTCCAGTTACCACTGCTTTTTTAATGGTTTATTCCCGGGGACACTTTGGCGAAGGATATATCTTTGTCCTGAGTATATTCATGAGTTTTATTCTCTATAATGAGAATCTTCTCATCAGAAATATCATGATAGGAATCAAACTGCTCATTTATATCACTGCAGTGGTTTATATTTATCTGATTCCTGCCCCAACGATTAACTCAAGCCCGATAGATGAGCATCTGGTTTTTATTATGTGCATCTTTGCAATGGGGCTGATTATCCTGTTATACCAAAAAGAGCTGGCAAAAAATCACCATCGCCAAAAAGTATTGATCAATCAGCTTAGGGAAAAAAATGATGAATTACTGGATACCAATTCTGAGTTGGAACGCTTTACCTATATTGCTTCTCACGATTTAAAATCGCCCTTAAGGACCATTATCAATTTTCTCGAAGTGATTGAGCACAATATAAAAAAACAGCGTTATGATCAACTTGTCAAAACCCTGAAGCATGTCAAAAGTGGTGCACAACAAATGAATTTTTTGGTGAGCGATATTCTGGAATATTCATCTATCAATAATCAGACGCTGGAAAGAGAAACCCTGGATCTCAACCAAATAGTGGAAAAAGCCAAAACAAATCTTCAGGTAGAGATTGAGAAAAAAAATGCATTGATTGAATCGCAACCTCTCCCACAGGTTCATGCCAATGAAATTGAGTTTATCACTTTGTTTCAGAATATTATCGAAAATGGCTTAAAGTATAATAGCAGCGAAATACCATCGATAAAGATGACGGTAGATTATATGGAAGAATATTTCGTGCTAAAATTTCAGGATAATGGAATCGGCATTGAGAATAAATATCACAACCGCATCTTCGAACTCTTCCAAAGACTCCACACTTTAAGCGATTTTGAAGGGACAGGACTGGGATTAGGTATTTGTGCCAAAATTGTGAAGTTATATCATGGGGAGATTTGGGTTGAATCATCTCCTGGTCAGGGTTCTACCTTTATGATTCAGTTGCCTTTGGCGGTGCTGGTGGATAAATACAGTTAGGGATGCAAAATTTTGCATCCCTAACTGATAAAAAAATCCTATCCCAAAGTCGCTTTCACCTTCTCAGGCGTAAAAGGCATGTGTCGCAGCGTCTTTCCCGTCAAAGCCAAAAAGGCATTGGCAATCGCACCTCCTACCACGGGCAAACCAGCCTCTCCAATTCTTGCCGGAGCTTCGGTAGAGGGGATAATCTTCACTTCCAGCGTTTCCGGCACTTCCGACATCCTCAATAAAGGATAATCATGGAAATTGGACTGCTGAACGACTCCGTTTTTAAAAGTGATGCTTTCCTTCAGCACGCTACTCAAGCCAAAGAGAATC
>JAGQVA010000768.1 GCA_020438265.1 Bacteroidota bacterium | reverse complement strand
GTGCTATTATTGGCATAACCGTAACCTTTTGTAAAGAAAATTTTTCCGTCTTTGACAATCGAAATTGTCGCACCGGCAATGTGATCTGCTTTAAGATGACCCGCAAAAAGGCCGTCAAAAAAAGCTTCCATTTCCTGAGGGTTCCAATTATGTAAGGAATCAGTCTGCCCCTGATTCGTAGCCCCGGGAACTCTCAGTGTTACCGAATCAACCAAAATTCCTCCTTCAGGGATGGAATCTGATGATGGATTGTTTTGTCCCTGACTTTGGCTAAAAAAGACAGACAGAAGGCCAAAAATCAAGGATGTAACTAGTATTTTGTTCATTTTAGACATGTTTAACTCTTAATCTTAAAAGATAGCATTTTCTCATAAAAGTTGGTAAATTAAGTTAGATGATATATGTTCTTTTCCTCCATTAGACCCAATAATCGCTCATTATTCACCTTCCAAATCGATTTTTAGTGACCTGGAACAATGGAAATTCAAATATTATGAGAACTTATCTTTTAGCCTACCTTTTCCCAATCCTATTCTTCCTCCCTTTTTCTCTTATGGCGCAAACTCCCCAGGGGATCAACTATCAGGCTGTAGCCAGGGATAATACGGGATCTCTGATTGCCAACCAAAATATTGATGTTAGATTTACAATACTTCAGACAGGAAATCCTGTCTTCGAAGAGGTCCATAATATAATCACCAATGATTATGGATTGTTTACCCTGATCATTGGCAATGGAATCGTAACTAACGGTGATTTCAGCGCGATTGACTGGGCGAATGGTGTTCATCAATTGAATGTGGAAATGGACGCAGGAGCAGGTTTTGTAAACATGGGAACGAGTCAACTGGTCAGCGTACCCTATAGTTTACTAGCTCAAAAAGTGGAAACGATTGATTTAAACCTGGCTGATATTAATGATGTTGGAAATAATTCCCCATCTTCCGGAGACGTCTTGAAATGGAATGGGACTGCCTGGGTTCCTTCCGATGATGCGAATACTACCTATAATGCCGGAGCCGGACTGAACCTCAGCGGAACCATCTTCTCCAATACAGGAGACCTGGACGGTTCAGACGATATCACTAATTCTACAGCTGCCGGAGGGGATTTAAGCGGAACATTTCCCAACCCATCGGTTTCGGGTTTGAATGGCAACCCCATTTCGGCTGTTTCCCCTTCCGTGGATGATGTTTTGAAGTGGAATGGAAGTTCATGGGTGCCATCAGCTGTGAGTTCCGGAAGTTCTGTTTGGTCAACAGGAACCGGTGGAAGAATCTACTATAATAGTGGCTTGGTGGGAATCGGCACTTCTACTCCTGACGCTGGATTAGAAATAGATATAAATGGCTCATTAAGTGAGCCGCAATTATTGTTGCATGAAGCTGGAAATGATTATGCCCGCCTGAATTTTGACAATAATAATGGCTCGAATTACTGGACAATAGCAGGTTATATAGCCAGTAATAATAATAACTCTCGTTTTAATATCTGGAATGGAAGTTCTGGTGATCTGATGACTTTAACCGGAGATGGTCGCCTAGGGCTAAATGTAGGAATCAGCCCCAAAACTTCTTTTCATATTGGGAATGATCACAGAGTGCTCTTTGGGACAGATACCCTGGGAAGTGGTGATAAACTGATGTTTTTGCCCGATCTACATGCCTTCAGAGTAGGTTCCGTAGCAACCGGAGCAGCCAGTACCTACTGGAATCGGGATAGCATCGGGTTATACTCCTTTGCTTCCGGACTAAATACCCGGGCTCAGGGTTTTGGTGCAACTGCTATGGGGCGCGATACCGAAGCTACGAACAGCTATGCGTTTGCCTCAGGCTATTTTACCAATGCTGACGGGCAATATTCTACAGCCATGGGGTTTAATACGGATGCATTGGCGCTTGGCTCGACTGCTTTGGGTTACAGTACGGATGCAGAGGAGAATTATAGTACTGCTTTGGGGTATTTTGCTGAAGCCCAGGCTATTTATTCAGTTTCGATTGGTAATGGAACCCAGGCCCAGTCATATTCTTCTATGGCTGTTGGGCGATATAATGTCGGAGGTGGAAGCGCTACTGCATGGAACTCCAGCGACCCTATTTTTGAAATTGGAATTGGAACTTCCAACAGTAACCGGGCAAATGCCATTACCGTGCGTAAAGACGGGAATGTGGGAATTGGTACAACGGTACCTCAGGCTGCACTGCAAGTAAACGGTCAGGTTCGTTTTCAGACAGTTGAATATTTTGAAGATGGAGGAACCAATGAAATTGCGGCCCGTGGTGATATTCGCCCTACCTCAGACAATACCTATGACCTGGGTACAAGTGCGCTTCGTTGGGATGACGTTTATGCTACGAATGGAATCATTAATACTTCTGACCGAAGAGACAAAGAAAATATCCAGGATTTGAATTATGGCCTGAAAGAAATTATGCAGTTAAGGCCTGTGCGTTTTTCCTGGAAAAAATTTCCTCATCAGGGCGAAAAGATTGGATTGATTGCCCAGGAAATTCAACCAGTCATAAAAGAAGTTGTGAAAAGTTTTGATTATGAAGCTTCTGAAGAAGATGAGACCCATTTAACCCGCAAAGAACTTGATCGTCTGGGGGTATATTATTCTGACCTCATACCGGTTTTAATTAAAGGGATGCAGGAGCAACAGGAGATGATTGATGAATTGAAAGGACTTCTTAAAGCTCAGCAGAAGGAAATAGAGTTATTGAAGAATAGATAGACCTATTGAGATTTCTTCAGAAAAAGAGACAACTCATCCCAGCTCAAAGTCGCACATTTTTTTCGACCTGGAAATTTTTGCACAGGTTGAAATGCCAAAAATTCTTTGGGAATGATGCCGCTTTGAGGCTGGGGTTCTTCCTGAATCGCAGCTATAAAAGATTCATACAATTGTTTGGCTTCTTCAATGGTTTTTCCTTCAATTTGCTCTACCAGAATAGATGTAGAAGCTTTGGAAATGGCACATCCATAACCCTGAAAACAGGCGTTTTTGATCTTCCCATCTTCAATATCAAAGTAAATCTGAAAGTGATCTCCGCAAAACTGGTTATAAGCATCCACAGAAAATGCTGCAGATTCAGGTTTATAATAATTTTGCGGAGAATCATTATGCCGCATGATTACTTCCTGGTATAAATTTTCC
>JAGQVA010000767.1 GCA_020438265.1 Bacteroidota bacterium | reverse complement strand
ATCAGGGTTGACTTCTCTTTCAGGTGAGACAAAAGGGTAATTCCGTCCATCTCCGGCATATTGATATCACAAAGAAGGATGTCTATTTCCGGATTTTCTCTTACCAGATTTAATGCCTCTTCTCCACTTAAAGCAAACAGGAACTCCACTTCCTTTCCCCGGATTTCCCGGCGAAATTGTAACGTGATGAGTCTTTGTAAATCAATTTCGTCATCTACAGCAAGGATTTTTATGGGCAAAGATGAGTAAGGCATGAGTATCAGGAAAACTTAAATCTGGTAAAAAGAAACCTCTCTCTTTTCGCCTTTAAAGATAAGAATGTCTGAGGATTATTTCACGGCATAACTATATAGTTTACAGATAAGAAACATAAACACCTACCCTCTCCCATACTCCTCAGCCATAGACTTGCTCGACTCTGCCAGTAATAGCGTATCAACTCCCACTCCAATCACTAAAGCACCTTCATCTGTATAAGCCTGAATGAGTTCCTTCGAGAGAGTTAAAAAGCCTGCTATTTTTCCCGCCCTGACAATTTTCCTGATACATTCCTTCACCGTTTTTACCACTTCCGGATGACCTGCCTGGCCCAAATATCCCATCGTAGCAGCAAGGTCAGCGGGACCTATAAACAAAACATCTACGCCTTTTACCATCAGAATTTCATCCAGTGCCTCAACGCCTTTGACAGATTCAATCTGAGCCATACAGCACATTTGTTCATTGGCTACATGCAGGTAATCCCTGACGCGATCCCACTGCGCAGCTCTGGCCTGGGCGGTTCCTACTCCGCGAATGCCGGCGGGAGGGTACACCATGGCTTTGGCAATGGTTTCGGCCTGGATTGCGCTCTCAATCATGGGACAGAGAATATTTTGCGCCCCGGCGTCAAGGAGTTGTTTGATCATAACAGGATCGGCAGAGGGAATCCGCACAATGGCAGAAGTATCGTGTGCCTGGATAGCCTGCAAATTGGAAAGGATGGAGTTCAAATCAAAAGGACCATGCTCTGCATCAATGCAGACCCAGTCAAAACCTGCTCCGGCACAGATTTCTGCGACGTAGCTGTGTGGAATGCCGTTCCAGATTCCGTAGGTTTTTTGGCCGTTTTGGAGTTGTTGTTTGAGTTTGTTGGTTTTTATGTTCATTATATTTTTTTATTTTTTATTGCGCCGCTTTAAAAAGACGGCGCAATGATTATCCATTTAAAAAGACGGCGCAATGATTACAGAGCCTTTTATTCTGCCGAATGAATAGCCATTTATCCCAAAGATAATAGGATATAATAATCGGGCGAATGAGAAGATTCATAAAAAAATTCCCCAGACCTAAGCCCGGGGAATCTCTATTTAAGCATATTTATCACAAATCTATATCTCAATTTCTTCATTCAGCCTGATATCTCTGGAAGAAGAACCAACCCGAATCGAATAAGTCCCATTTTCCAGCGCCCAGCCTGCTTTTCCTTCGTCCCAATAACTCAAAGCGGAAACGGGAATGTGAATCGTGATTTCGGTGGTTTCACCAGCTCCCAACTCTTTCGTTTTGGCAAATGCTTTTAACTCCTGGAGCGGGCGATCAATCGTGGTGTTTATTTTGGAAACATATACCTGCACGACTTCTTTTCCAGCCTGACTACCTGTATTTTCAACTGTGAGTTTAACATTGACCGCATCGTTAAGCACAGAAACCTCCATATTATTGTATGCAAAATCTGTGTATGAAAGCCCGAATCCAAAGGGAAAGGAAACCTTCAGATTTTCCTTGTCAAAATGTCTGTAGCCT
Organism: Bacteroidota bacterium; assembly: GCA_020438265.1. Lineage (GTDB taxonomy): Bacteria > Bacteroidota > Bacteroidia > J057 > J057 > JAGQVA01. The sequence goes on along the minus strand of JAGQVA010000767.1, from coordinate 1,379 downwards.
ACATAAATACCTTCCTCGTAATTGGTGAAGTCTTTGTCTTTGACCTTTTCTGCCTCAGAGACTTCTTTCTTTCCAAAAAAGAGATCGGTCATACTCATGGGAGTTCCATCCAGAGGAAAGTTGGCATTGGAGGCGTGGTCGTTAAGGTTGGCAGGGAAAGTCATCGGAAGTTTTCCGCTTGGATTCACTTTTCCACTGAGGATGTCAGCAGCTGAGTTTCCACCTTCCTGACCACCTTGCCAGGCCAGCAGAATTGCATCGGGTTTCTCCTTCCATGAAGCAGTCTCAATGACTCCACCGATGTTCATTACGACGACGACTTTTTTGCCTGCGGCATGAAAAACCTCGCAAGTACTGGTAATCATATCCTGCTCTTCCTGCGATAAAAGGAAGTCATCTTTCTCAATTCGGTCCCCACCTTCTCCACTATTTCTACCAATGGTGATAATAGCAATGTCTGAACTCTCTGCAATTTGATTCAACTGTTCTGAGGTAAAAACAATTTCGGGAGGATCATAAGGCTGGAACATGGCATTCATGCCCTCAGGTTTAACGAATGCTTCTTTATTCGCTGCTTTATGTGCTTCAAAAATACTTTTGGCAGTTTCGTTGATCTCAAAACCGGTATTTTTCAATCCTTCTTCAAGAGAGACAGTATAAGCTTCATTGACATCTCCTGAGCCTGTCCCGCCCGCAATAAAGTCGTAGGAAGTAACGCCCAGCAAGGCAATATTTCTGATATTCTGCAAAGGAAGCGTTTCCTCATTTTTCAGTAATACCATACCTTCTGCCGCCGACTGACGGGTAATTTCTGCATGCGCATCCAAATCGGGATTATTTCCATACTGATAATTCTGCATCTTTTTAGAACCCAGAATCAGCTTCAGAATCCTTTTCACAGAGATATCAATATCTTCCATGGATAATGTCCCATTTTCCTGAGCTTCAATCAGTGCATCCCACTGTCTTTTTGTACCTGGTTCCAACAGGTCATTTCCCGCACTAATCTGCGCAGGAGCATCCTGTCCGCCAAACCAGTCAGACATCACAATTCCTTCAAAACCCCAGTCTCCTCTTAACACATCTGTAAGAAGGTATTTGCTTTCTGAAGTATAAGTGCCGTTGAATTTGTTGTAGGAAGACATAATCGTCCATGGCTGCGACTTCTCAACGATGATTTCAAAACCCTTGAGATAAATCTCGCGCATGGCACGCTCAGAAACGATCGCGTCATTAAAATTCCTATTCGTTTCCTGGTTATTGGCAACATAATGTTTGACAGAGGTTCCTACTCCATTGGCCTCTATCCCGTTAACCATAGCCGCTCCTATTTCCCCCGGTCAGTACCGGATCTTCAGAATAATACTCGAAGTTTCGAC
>JAGQVA010000766.1 GCA_020438265.1 Bacteroidota bacterium | reverse complement strand
ATGTAGATAAAGACGGAAATCTCACTATATCTGAAACTTTTTCAGATGGAACAGATTCCAGTACCTGTACCATCACTGCTACGAAGCAGTAATTCTGTGTAGAGTAGTTCTTTTATAAAGACCTTCCAGGTTTTCGAAAACCTGGAAGGTCTAAAATTGAATAATCATTCGTGATAATATTTACACTCCCTTTACAATAATTTACATTCCTTAAACCGTTCGGGAAATCCTGCATCATATCTTTGTTTCAAACAATTGATATGTCTATGAAAAAGTATTTCCAATCCTCTTTACTCCCAATTCTGATTTTTGCGCTTATATGCTTCAATGCTTGCAGTGGCTCCCAAAAAACCACCGAAGAAAATAGCTTTTCAGAACCAGCCCCAATTCCTGAAACAACACCAACTCCCCAGGATTTCTACAACCCTGGTCCAGAAGACCGACTGATGCAAGTCGTCCGGCGAGTATATCAGGATAAAAAGGGGAATCTCTGGATTGGAGGAGATGATCTCTTCCGTTATAATGGCAAGACACTTGATCTTTTCGATAAAGAAGGAGGCTTTAACGGGTTGGTTGTGAGAAGAATCGCAGAGGATAAAGAGGGTAATATCTGGTTGGGTACTATGAATGGAATTGTCAAATATGACCCATCTGCGTCGCCTGGAACGGCATTTACCGATTACACCAAAGATAATGGCCTGGTTGACAATGATGTCTGGAGCATAGAAATAGATCATAACGGAACCATTTGGGCAGGAACCCTGGGGGGAGTAAGTCGTTTTGACCCTTCAATAGAGAAATTCAGCCTGTTTGACCTTCCCGAATCGGAGCCCGATCTCACCAGAGGTGTTACCAGCGAGAGAATCGTTCATTGTATCATGGAAGACAGTCAGGGCAAAATCTGGTTTGGCACTAATGGTGGGGCTTATATTTATGATCCTGTTGCTGAAAAGGCAGGCAAAGAGGCTTTGACCAATATTTCCGAAGAAGACGGACTTTGCAATAATCTTGTGAATGATATTCTTGAAGACAAGGATGGAAATATCTGGTTTGCTACTCATCATAATGGCGTTTGTGTATGGGAAAAAGCCTCTGAAGATTCCGGTAAAAAATCATTCCGTCATTTTACTTCTGAGGATGGAATTAGAGGTACAGAAGCCTGGAGTTTGTTTGAAGACAGTAAGGGGAATATTTGGTTTCCTGTTGAAAATGATGGCATTTATCGATACAATCCTGTAACTGCCACATTTACCAACTTTTCTAAAAAAGATGGTCTTCCATTAGGAGCGCCGCATTTCGCCTATGAAGACAAAGATGGTATGTTTTGGATGGGAGGTTTTGGCGGATTGTTTCGTTATGATCCTTCAGCGGCAGAGGAAGGCAGAGAGGCTTTTGTGAAGATTACTAAGGATGGGCCTTGGGAGTGATTATGATTCCTTAACAAAAAGTATCAGGGTTTTCCTATAAAAATGAATTGAGAGATTCGCATCCCGTTAGGACGAGTAAATCTACTCTTTGACCGCCCGATCAGGCAGAAGGGAGTACAAAAGGCGGTAAACAGATAGCAAACCTGGAAGGTATTATATATTTTTAACCTCTTTATACCCCCAAAATCGCCAAAGCCGCCGGCCTTAATCTCCGCTTTGTCTCCTCTATTAAATATCTTTTCTGATCAATCTGTTGGGGTTGATCACGACGGCAAAAATAACTGTGAATGGCCCGCCGTGGATGCTCAGTCAGGTTCGTCGTTCCTCCATGCCAGGCATGCGAATTAAATATTACAACTGTCCCTGCCGGTTCGAGGATCAGTTTCTGATCCGGATGAGGAAGGGTAGGATCATCCAGTACATCCTGAGGCAAAGAGCCCGATTTATGCGTTCCGGGTACAATTCGGGTGGGTCCGTTTTCCGGCACAAAATCATCCAGCAACCAGATCGAATTACAAACTTTATAATCCCCGGGAGCAACTGTTTCGTGCCAGTCGGCGTGTAATTTTTGATTCCCGAACCCTTTGTGAGCCGCCCGATAATTCAACGATGAAAGTTTGATTTCTGGTCCCAGAACCTGAGTGATACCTGCCAATACCCGGGGTTGTGTATAAAAGACATCAAAAATTTCACCCTTATTCACCAGGTCAGCAACCCGATCTACACCCGTTTCGCGAGGATGCCGAATGTATTTTGAATCAACCAATTCAAAACCGGCATTTTCGCCTTCTCGCGCCAGAATGACATCTATAGCCGCATTAATCTGATCCACATCTTCCTCTGAAAGAATCTGACCTAATGATACATAACCATTTTGATCCAGAAATTCTCTTTCTTCCGGGGAAAGGAGCGCTTTATTTACGCCTAATTGTGATAACATTTTACTCATAGGGGACAGTTAGCTTTTGGCCATTAGGCTTTTGCTTTTAGCTATGAGCGACAACTCGCTAATGGCCAACGGCTAAAAGCCAACAGCTAATACGCAATATGGGTTTTTGCCAGAAATAATTCAATCCAGGATTGCAAAATTTCCCTATGCAAGGGAAGCTTCAGGCTGGCGATTCCTTCTTTTACAACTTCTTCACCTATGCGTGAGATTCTTGCCTGCATCAAAGCCTGATTATATGCTTTGGAGAATTCAGGATGCGCCTGGACACCAAACATGTTTTCTCCGACCTGAATCATTCCATAAGGACATTTGGCAGCAGAAGCCAACACTTTGGTATCAGGAGGAAGCTGGACAATCTGGTCCTGGCACGACATGAGAAGATTTACAGCGTCAGCCTTTGGTTCCATCCATTCCATTTGCTGAAGTATTTGAAATTCATGTACTCCCACGCACCATCCTACGGCAGATTTTTCCACTTTCCCTCCCAGGGATTCTCCTAATAACTGGTGGCCAAAACATACGCCTATATAGGGAATTTTTGCTTCGTAAATTGCTTTCACAAACGCCTTCAGGCGGATAATCCAGTCTACCGGATCGTAGACGGAGTAGCTGGAACCGGTTACGATATATGCATGAAAATCATTTACATTTTGGGGAAATTTATTATCGCATACGAAAAAAACTTCCAGTTCCAGGCTGGGAAAGAGATTCTGAAACATGGCAGGATAATCGCCATCAATATGAAGAAATTCAGGTTTTACGTAGTCGCAGACGAGGAGGGCTGTTTTCATTCCTGGTAA
>JAGQVA010000765.1 GCA_020438265.1 Bacteroidota bacterium | reverse complement strand
GGCAAAGCTGGTGGGGGGAAGAATATTTATTGAATTTGGTAAAAAGACCACGTTTCGATGAAGAACTAAAAACCACGGCAGCGGGAGTCCTTTTTAATGTGTATCGGATCACCATCAGGGACGAAGCAGCTCAATATCTTGATCGCCCGGAAAGTGTTGGGGGAGGAGATCTACCGCCGATCAGAGACTTATTAGCCAGCACAGGCAATGTTCTGGAAGGAAAAAAAGTCTTCCAAACCGTCTGTCAAACCTGCCACGTTATAGCGGGAGAAGGCACCCATTTTGGCCCGGAACTGTCAGCGATTGGTTCAAAACTTTCTAAAGAAGGGCTACTTCGCAGCATTTTATACCCTGATGAAGGAATCAACTATGACTATGCCGGTTATACCCTTACCTTAAAAGACGGCACCAAAGTCGCCGGAATTAAAACCAGCGAAAATGCTTCCATGATTGAAATGCGCCTGATAGGAGGAATGACCAATCAATACCAAAAGTCCCAGGTCGAAAGTCTGGAAGAGATGCCGCAGTCTTTGATGCCCAATCTGACGAGTGGCCTGAGTCAGGATCAGATTGTGGATCTGGTGGAATATTTGGCTGGGTTGGGGAAGGAGGGTTGAGGAAGATTATAGGAAAAATTAGCCTAATTTTGTATCTTTAAAGAAGATATAAAAGTATATGCCTGCTAAAGATAAGATTCATCAAGCTGTTAAGGAAGCATTAAAAAAAGAAGGTTGGCAGGTAACAGATGATCCACTTGTTATTTTTATTAAAGATGACAACGTAGCAATTGATTTAGGGGCAGAGAAGTGGCTTTTTGCTGAGAAGGGGATAAAAAAAATAGCAGTTGAGGTGAAAAGTTTTACAAGCCCATCTTTGTTCTACTCTTTTCATGAAGCTCTTGGACAATATCTGAATTATGAAACTGCTTTACAATAATCAGAAGAGGAACGAGAATTGTTTCTTGCAATTTCAAGTAAGGTTTACAAAAGTCTTCTTGATAACTATATTGTAAAAAAGTCTTTAAGTAGATTCAACTTAAGATTGCTTATTATTGAAATTGACTCAGAAGAAATAAGTGAATGGATAAGATCATAAAATACCAGAAAATCATTAGTGATATTCTTCAAACTTACAAAGCGAGGTTTGAAAGAAGCAATAATGAAGTTAAGCCGATTATTATTATTGATAAGGAGCAAAATCAATTTCAGTTTTTATGGAAAGGCTGGAATCGAGGACAATATGTATTTTCTGTTAGTATCCACATATCAATGAATGGTGAAAAAATATGGGTTGATCGCGATATTACTGAAATAGGTGTTGCAAATTTATTGGTTGAAGCCGGAATTCCTAACTCAGATATTGTATTAGGGTATTTTGACCCGGATCATAGAAAACTGACCGATTTTGCTGCATAAAATGGTATAGCCATTTGACTATTCACGCAATAATCACTTTCCCCAAAAAAATCTCCCCCCAACCATGCAATTCATCCCTGTCCTCTGTCTTAGTAACAAAGGATAGGGATTTTTCTTTCACGTACCCCGAAACTGCGAGATTAGGGAATCGCAATTCAGGAAGGGGTCCGGCTATGTAGAGTAGAGGTTGTCATCATTTGGCAACCTCTTTTTTTTTCCTTAAAATCATTTGTGGTTTATAGAAGTTCTCTAACTTTAGGCACAAAGATTAAAACTATGAAGCTACAAAGATTTACCCTTTTGATAATTTGTATGACCTTTTTCCTGGTTGCAGCACAGGCACAACTTACCCAGACGGTACGGGGAAAAGTCGTAGATTCCGAATCTCAGTTCCCGCTTGAAGGAGTAACCGTGATTGTCGTTAATTCTGATGGAATCGGTGTTTATTCTGACGAGAAAGGAGAATATCGTCTTGAAAAAGTGCCCGTAGGTCGCCAAACCATTGTTTTTAGCTATTTGGGATATCAGCGGGCTATTCTGAATAATATTGAAGTAACTTCCGGCAAAGAGGTAATACTAAATGTCCAAATGGAAGCTTCTTCGGTTCAGATGGATTCAGTAGATATTGTCGCACGGAGAGATGGAGAAGTTTCCAATGAACTGGCTTTTGTCAGCGCACGTGAATTTTCCGTTGTGGAAACCAATCTCTACGCCGGTAGTAGAGGAGAACCTGCCCGAATGGCCTCCAACTACGCCGGTGTTCAGGGAGCAGATGACTCCCGAAATGATATTATTATTCGCGGAAATTCTCCCCAGGGCGTACTCTGGCGACTCGATGGAATTAATATTCCCAACCCCAACCACTTTTCCATTCCCGGTACAGGAGGAGGACCTGTTACCATTCTTAATAATAAATTCCTGACCAATTCTGATTTTTATACAGGCGCTTTTCCTTCAGAATATGGCAATGGTCTGGCAGGTGTTTTTGACCTGAAAATGCGCAATGGCAATAACCGCCGTCATGAGTTTAGCGGTCAGTTTGGTTTTCTGGGGACAGAATTAATGGCTGAAGGCCCTTTAACCAAAAATGGGGGGGCTTCTTATTTGGCGACTTATCGGTATTCTACCCTGGGAATATTTGGTTTTCTGGGAATCAACGTGGGGACTGATGCCATCCCCAATTATCAGGATGGAGCATTTCGGATCAATCTCCCCCTGAAAAACGGAGCCAATATCTCTGTTTGGGGAATTGGAGGATTAAGCAATATTGATATTATTTTAAGTGGTCAGGAAGCGCCTGATTCTTCCACTTTGATTTATGGGGATAATGACCGGGATCAGTATTTTGGGACGAATTTGGGAACTGTTGCTGCCTCTTACACGCATCCCCTGAATGTAAATACTTTTCTAAAAGCCAGTGTGGCTGTTTCCCGCCAGATTGCTACTACTCATCATGACCAGATTTTTAGAAGGGTGGTGAATAATAAATTTGTGGTGGACTCTCTCCCTCCTATTCTGGATTATAAATATCAGGAGAATAAATATTCCAGTTATTTTTTCTTAAACAGAAAAATTAATTCTAACCAAACCCTGAAATTTGGATTCTACGCAGACTGGTACCAAATGAATTATCTGGACAGTGTGAGGGTGGTAAATCCGGGTACACAGGGAGCTCCGACAACTTTGGACCCCTGGCGGGTACGTTGGGATTCGAGAGCGGGAGCATTATTATTCCAGCCCTATATTCAGTACAAACTCAAGGTA
>JAGQVA010000764.1 GCA_020438265.1 Bacteroidota bacterium | reverse complement strand
TGGCTAATGGCTCAAGCTTTTCCAAATCCACATTATGAAGCCCCAAAGCCTCCAGATTCTCAAATCTCCCCAAAACTTCAGGTTCGCCCAACCTATTCCTACCCTCACTATCCCCATAAAACAAGCCCTTCAACTGCCCCAACTCAGTAACCACATCAGGAATCCCCCGAAAATGATTAAATAGCCCTTTATTCTCAGATTTCTTCAACTCCCAGTTAAACTTCTCCTCATCAAAAACCACCCACTCATTCGACAAAACCAAAGTCTCTAAATGAGTCAACTGAGTAATCTCCTCCGGGAAATTATCATCCGTCAGGCCGCAACGGCCCAGGTCGAGGTAAGGGTTTTTCGTGCTAAGATTTTCTGCGATGAGGCGGCGCGCGAGTTCGGACATGGTGATTTATTCAGAGGTTCAGAGATGAGGATGTAATCTGACAAAAATATAGTAAAATTAAAAGGATAGAAGATCGATTTTTGATACTCTGTTTCTTCCCAAAGAATCATCGCCCACAACCATACGAAAAAAAATCAATGTTCAAACTGCCATTTATCAGTTTGAAAAATATTGAATATCAGTTCAAAAAATATTTGAGGCTCCTACATTTACAATGAATACCCCTAATGCCTAAAATGATGAAGCGTTTTGACCGAAAAACACACTGGGAAAATATCTACCAGACTAAAGCTCTTAAGGATGCAAGCTGGTTTGAGCCAACCCCCGATACCTCCTTGAGTTTCTTCGATGAGTATAAAGTTCCGTTGGATGCGAAGATTGTTGATGTGGGAGGAGGCGATAGTTATCTGGTGGATTTTTTATTGGTCAAAGGGTACCAGGATGTCACGGTGGTGGATATTTCTGAAATAGCGCTGGAAAGGGCAAAACACAGACTTGGGGTATTGTCGAGAAAGGCCAAATGGGTTGTGGATGATTTGGCTACTTTCAGGCCACCAGAGAAATATGATGTCTGGCATGATCGGGCGGCTTTTCATTTTTTGACGGATGAAAAGGAAATCACCAATTATGTGCATACAGCCAACCAACATGTTAATCCCAATGGTATTTTAGTTATTGGTACTTTTTCGGAAAAAGGGCCACAAAATTGCAGTGGCCTTCCTGTTCAGCAGTATTCCGAAACAGCTATGAATCAACGGTTTGGGGAGTTTTTTGAAAAAAGAACCTGTTTGGCAATGGATCACATTACACCGTCTGATACCAGACAAAATTTTGTGTTTTGTAGTTTCAGAAAACGTGAAGAGCATGTGGGTGTGCAGGATGGTATTCATGAGGTTACACATGATGGGATTCATTTGCCCTTTACTCAGAGTGGGACGTTTTTGCGCTCTATGGGACAGATGGCGATGCGGTAAGAAGTACTGGTTTTATTAAAATCAACTTCAACTGCAACCTCAATCTCAACTTCAAAAGCAAACAAAGATTTTGTCTTGCCTGATAAAATACAAACCCTGAATCTATTCCAGAAATCTCCCCAAAGCCAGTTCCTGGCGTTTAATCTCTTCAGCCACCAGGCGAGCGTATTCAGTCGCACCGGTAAGTGATAAGTGCGTATTATCTTCTCTTCCATCAGGAAAACGCTCATATTCTCCCGGCTCTACCCACAAATAAATCTCTTTTGACTTTTCGATTCCTATCTCATTGACGTAATCTTCGGTCATGCCCTGCATATCAATAAAAGGTACGTCCATCTTGTAAGCAACCCACTGCGCGACAAAAGGATAAGGTCCATGTGTATCTACCAGGGTTCCCTGATCATTAAATTTTCGCCTGACAATCGAAGATAAAAGCACCGGATAAGCTCCCCTGGCGCGGGTCTCTTTAACAAATCGCTCCAAATTGCGGCGATAGCTACTCCAGGGATTGGTATAACGCGTTGGGTCCTGATCTTTCTGGTCGTTGTGGCCAAACTGGATAAAAACGTAGTCTCCGGAAGACAATTCTTCCAGCACTTTCTCCCAGCGCCCTTCGCTGATGAAACTTTTGGAACTTCGCCCGTTCACAGCGTGATTGTGAATAGCTGCGTTTTCATTGAAAAAAGTGTGAAGAAGCTGTCCCCATCCTCTCTCGGGATTTTCTTCAGGAGTACCGGGTTTATCGGCCATGGTGGAATCGCCGATGAGGAAAATGTGGATTTCGGGTTGGTTTAAAGGGGTGAAACCGGTTAGGATGCAGAAAAAGAAAAGGGTGGTGAGTTTTAGGGTGAGTTTCATTTTATTGGCTTGGGTTGTTGTGTTGTGAATAATAGTTTTGGTTGTCATCCTGAGAAAGAGTTTTTCCACGGTTTTGGCAAAAACAAATCTGACGATGACATGGCTCGGTGGAAGATCCCTCTCTCCGTTCGGGATGCCCATCTACGATGGGAAAACGACACTTGCCGCCCTGGCAAAAGCATTTCTTTGCCACAGGCGGGCATCCCGAACAGCGAAGCGAAGAGAGGGATCTTCAAAAATCAGTATAACAGAAAGTTTTTTAAACGATGCCATGGGTAGCCTTGGTGGAGGATGACTCCCTAAAGGTGTAAAAAGCTCCTTTACTCAGGACTATAAATACTGTCCACCACTTCCCCATTCTGAAAATAATTCTCAAAATTCAGCTCAGCGCCAAATTCGATTTTATTTCCTTCCGCAACTCCATCAAAGCGGCAATCTTTGATATTGATATTCTTTACCGGATGCTCCTGATCGTACCCTTCGATCAATAAGCCATATTTACTTTTTTGAGAAGTGACGTTTTCTACATAGATATTTTCAATCTCCGGGATAAAGGTCTGACTGGTGTCGGAGAAAATCGCATAACGCATATTTACTCTCAATACAGCTTCTCTCACTTCTCCCACTTCAATATTTCTGAAGAAAAGATTCTCAATTCTTCCGCCTCTGATTTTATTGGTTTTTACCCGTAATGCACGGTCGAGATTGGGGCTGTTCATAATGCAATTTTCTGCGAAAATATTCCTCGCGCCACCACTCACTTCGCTTCCAATAACAACGCCTCCATGGCCGTCTTTCATTTCACAGCCTTGTACAATTACATTTTCAATAGGGCGATTAATGCGTCTGCCGTCCTGGTTTCTGCCGGATTTCAGGGCAATACAATCATCTCCAGTGTCAAAATAGCAGTTTTTAATGAGCACATCCTTACAGCTTTCCGGATCGCAGCCGTCGCTG
>JAGQVA010000763.1 GCA_020438265.1 Bacteroidota bacterium | reverse complement strand
AATGCTCCTTTTTTTTTTTTAAAACGAACGATTTCCTTAATCGGATTAAGTGTTCCCAAAACATTGGAAGTATGTGTAACGGCTACCAGCCTGGTTTTTTCGGTCATTAATAACTCCAGATCCTCCAAATGAAAGCGAAAATCATCACTGCGGATTTTCCAGATTTTGACTTTGATTCCTTGCGCTTCAAGATCTGTCCAGGGACTTACATTGGCTTCGTGATCAGAGTTCGAGACAATGATTTCATCGTCTGGTTTCAGTGTTTTTCCAAAACAAATGGAGAGAATTCTGATCAAAGCGGTGGTCGATGGTCCCATGACAATTTCCTGAGGATCGCTGGCATTGACCAGAACTTTCATCGCTTCAGTGGCTTGTTGCACTCTGTTTACAGCAATTTGAGATACCTGATAGGAGGCTCCATGCTGGACATTGGAATTCAGCAAATAATCCGTAATCCGGTTGGTAACTTCCTTCAAAGTTTGTGAACCACCGGCATTGTCAAAAAATGTCCATGGACTTTCCAGACCGGGAAAATGACTACGAACAAACGATATATCTAAGCTGGATAAAGAGGTTTTCATAATACTATTCTTTCATTAGCGTTTCAAAAAACAAAAAATATCGCGAAGTTGAAGCGGAATTTTTTCCCAGCGTTATCTTTCATGCAAAAATATTTTAAAGAATCCCTGTGCTTGCTTTTAGCCATGCTATGCTTTGGACAGCTTTTGATGGTTGCTCAGGTAGATCCGGAAATAGAACGTTCCCTAAAAAAGCTAAACCGGATGCGGAATAGTAAGAAGAAAGTTACCGCTCTTATTGACTTTTCCAATCAACATTACATTACTCACCCTGATGAAGCGCTGGAAGCGGCAAATGAAGCCTTGACAACCTCCTGGGAAATCAATTACCGTGAAGGAGTAACAGCAGCGCATCATTCTTTGGGAGCCATTTATCTGGATCAATTAGACTATCCACAGGCGAGAGAAAATCTTATTAAATTTCTTGAATTTGGGAATCAGCGCCCTGGTTCTGAGACGATTGCGATGGAAGAAGCAGCCAGAGCTTACCGGGATATCGGCCGGACCTATATGGCAGAAAATAATATCATTGAAGGGGTAAATTATTATGAAAAAAGTCTTTCCCTGCATTTTAAAAATCTGGATACCCTGGGGGCTGCGAATATTATTTTTCTCATTGGCCGTGCCCATCTGATGAATGGGGATTATGAAAAGGCTGCATTGGAATATGGAAGAGCTTTGCCTCTGGCTTCCGGTGATCAAATTCTTCATGCTAATATCCTCAGAGCGAAGGAAAATGCAGAGAATATTCTTGAGGGATATTTACAAACAGAAGTTTTTCAGGAAAAAACGGAAGAGCTTACACAGAAGTATTCGGTTGTTTTGGACAGTTTATCCAGGACCAGAAGAGAGCGTGAAAAGATCGAATCAGAGCGGAATCTTCTCCAGGCCAAAAACGCGCTGGCACAGGCTGAAATCAGGAGGAAAAATGAAGAAAAACGATTTATCAGCGGTTTGCTGATAATGATTTTATTATTGGCCCTGGCTATTCTGTATGCTTTTTTACTCAAGCGAAAATCCAATCGCGAACTGGCCGAAAAACACAGACAATTGAGGGAGGAGAAAAAACGTTCGGATGAATTATTGCTCAATATTCTGCCTGCTGAAACAGCCAATGAGTTAAAACTGACGGGAAAAGCAGAAGCCCGAAGCCATGAACAGGTCACCGTTTTATTTACCGATTTTCTGGGTTTTACTACCCAGGCTGAGAAAATGACTCCTCACGAGCTGGTGGAAGAATTACATTATTGTTTTGAAGCATTTGATAAAATTATCGGTAAATATGGTATCGAAAAGATCAAAACCATTGGCGATGCATATATGTGTGCGGGAGGATTGCCAGTTGCAGATCAGGAAAATGCGGAGAAAACGGTAATGGCAGCTTTGGAATTACAGGCTTTTTTGAAAAACCTGAAGGAAGAGCGTCAAAGCAGCGGTCAGCCCTTTTTTGAAGCCCGGCTGGGAATACATACAGGTCCGGTTGTGGCCGGGGTAGTGGGGATAAAGAAATTTTCTTATGATATCTGGGGAGATACAGTAAATACGGCTTCCCGAATGGAATCCAGCGGAGAAGTTGGAAAGGTAAATATTTCCCGTTCCACTTATTTATTGGTGAAAGATAAGTTTGAGTGTACTCCCAGGGGGAAAATTATGGCGAAAAATAAAGGGGAAGTAGATATGTATTTTGTGGAGGGATTATAATTCCGGATACAAAACCACTTTAATACATCCCTCCTGTTTCTGCTCGAAGATTTCATATCCTTTTGCGCCTTCATTCAGATTTAACCGATGTGTAACCAACCCTTCAAAGGAAAATTGTTCATCCCTGATCATTTCCAGCAATGGTTCCATATAATGTCTGGCCGGGGATCTGCCGATCCGATAGGTAATGTTTTTATCATAAGCCTCGACAGGATTGAAGAAAAATTCTTTTCCGGTATGGACGCCCACAGTTGAAATGGTTCCTCCTGGTCTGATCAGATCAAAAGCCAATCGTCCTGCAGCCGGACTACCCACTGCTTCCATCACGCCATCGGCTCCCCGCCCTCCTGTTTTTGATTTTACGATTTCTATCATATCCTGGGATTGAAAATTGAGGATTTGGGCGCCGAGTTTTTTTGCGATTTCCAATCTTTCAGGAATACCGTCAATAGCAAATACTTGTGTAGCTCCCAGTTGAAATGCAGCCTGAATTGCCATCAAACCTACTGGCCCGCAACCTACAACCACATAGGTTCCTTCAGGACGAATATCCACTCTATCTGCACAATAATAACCCGTTGAAAGAATATCACCTGTAAACAAAGCAATATCAGCGGAAATGCCTTCCGGAATTCTAACCAGCGTGCTATCAGCCATGGGAACTCTGACATATTCAGCCTGTGCTCCATGTAAGCCGTGATCTCCCTCTACCCAGCCGAATAACTGCCCTTTTTCACAGCGGCAGGTAAGGCCGCGAAGACAGTAAAAACACTGCCCACAACTCGTCGTGAAAGGACTCACTACCTGATCTCCTTTTCTGAGATGCTTTACCCCGTTTCCTGTTTCGACAATTTCTCCGGCAAATTCATGGCCCATCACTGTTCCCTGGTCCAGACCTTGTTCG
>JAGQVA010000762.1 GCA_020438265.1 Bacteroidota bacterium | reverse complement strand
CGGCGTTTGAATCGGTCTGTTCAAGACCGCTTTATCGGCTGTTACGTGCGCAAAAAAGTTCATCGGTTCCATGGTATTATGCGCCAGGAAAGGGGCAGAATACGTCCTTTCAATGACTTTTGCTGCCGTTTTGAATGCCGATTCCGGGTCACCGTCTTTTCGGGCGACCTCAGCCTTGCCATTTGCGAGTAAGTCAGTCAGACCGACTTCATGGTCATTACTGCTTTCCAGCTCACCGGTTTTTTCCCATTCAACCTTGAGGGCTTTTTTGGCTTTCATAACCTCCCAGGTAGTGGCACCCACTACGGCTACCAGCTCGGTGAAGGCGTTGGTGTCTGACCATTGTTTTTCAGCTGGTTCAGTCTGAACAACGACCACATCCTTAATCCCGGGCATAGCTTTGGCTTCACTCGCGTCGAGTGATTTGAGTTTCATTCCAAAAGCAGGTGGATGTTCAATCATGGCGATCAGCATGCCTTCGCGGTCAATATCAAGCCCGTAAAGCGGTTCTCCCATTACGATTTTCTTACCGTCTACATTCTTCTGGCTTTTGCCGATGATGGTAAAATCTTTGGGATCTTTGAGTGCTACTTCTTCCGGAATTTCTACGCTGGCAGCAGCAGAAGCTACTTCTCCGTAGGTGATTGATTTTCCCGAAGCAGTGTGTTTGATAACACCTTTCTGGGTGGTTAATTCTGAAACGGGTACATTCCACTGCTGGGCAGCTGCCACCATGAGCATGTGTTTTGCAGTAGCTCCGGCCATACGCAGGCTATTCCAGCTGGTACGGATAGAATCGCTTCCTCCGGCCAACTGACGTGTGTATTTGGAATTGTCAAAGCCAGCCTGTTCAACGATTACCTTTTTCCAGTCTACGTCGAGCTCCTCTGCGATGATCATCGGCATGGAGGTTTTGACGTTCTGACCAATCTCGGGATTGGGAGACATAATGGTAACGACCCCATTTTCGCCTATTTTGAGGAAAGCGTTAATGTCAAACCAGTTTTCAGGGAGTTCTATGACTCCGGCATCAGTTACTTTTGGTTTGCACGAAGACAACCAACTGAATCCCAGTATCATTCCGCCACTGGCCAGGGCTGAGGCTTTTAAGAAAGATCTTCGGTTATAATTTGTTTTTATGAATGTCATGTTGATTTTCTTTTTGGGATTAACTCATTTGTTTGGCGGCAGTTTTGATAGCTGCTTTGATTCTCAGGTAAGTTCCACAACGGCAGATATTGCCGTTCATGGCAGTTTCGATTTCTTCGTCGGTAGGATTGGGGTTTTTCTTCAGGAAGGCAGCTGCATTCATAATCTGCCCGGCCTGACAATAGCCACATTGAGGAACATCGTGCTCAATCCAGGCCTGCTGAAGCGGGTGGTCTCCATTTTCAGAAAGCCCTTCAATCGTAACGACTTTTTTCCCTTCTATTCCCGAAACAGGGATAGAGCAGGAACGGACAGCATTTCCGTCTACATTGACTGTACAAGCCCCACATTGGGCAATCCCACAGCCATATTTGGTGCCCACCAGTTTTGCATGATCTCTTAATACCCACAACAGGGGAGTATCCGGAGTCACATCGACCTGATGGTCTTTGCCGTTAATATTTAGATTAAAAATAGCCATAAAGAAGAAGTGTTATTATGTGAATACATCATTAATCAAAAAAGCTTGTGTCATATATATGCGCGAAGCGCAAAAAACGACTTTTGTCATCCTGTGCTACGCGAAGGATCCAGGTACCCCGAACAGAGTGAGGGGGCTTTGTGGGTATTCAAACGAGAACGTAAAAAGCTCACTCGCTGCGCTCGTGATCTCCAGATCCTTCGCGTAGCTCAGGATGGCAGCTGTAGTTTTTTGCGCTCTGCGCAGATAATATTTATTTGAAAATGTAATAGTAATAATTAAATTTTTGATTCTAACTTTGCTTTATAAAAATGCCCCAATTTACCCATGAAAGCAAATTTTATAGACAAAAGGGCAATTTTCGATGATGAAAGGGGGAGTAATCCGTCTGCTTTATTGGGTCTTATAACCGAATTCGCAATTTCCCTCATCGCCTTTCTGTGAATCAGGTAATATCTTTGTGTAAATCGTCAAACCCTTTATTTCCAAAATCGTGGATTTTTTACGTTATATAATAGCCAGATATCGCACTCCCATCCTGGCTTCCCTGGTGGTTTTAGGCATTCTGATTGTATTCGAAGCCTGCCAGCAATACTTCTACATTCGCCAGTATAATCTTGTGCCCCGGGAAGAAATTTCTTTTGCCAGAATCATATTTGGACAACTATACCGATGGCTGATTTGGGCAGTGATCACAGGCAGCTATTTTGGCCTGATGATTTATTTAGGGAAAATTCGTTTGGTGATCAATTCCTCCCGTCCGCTGATATATTTTGGGCAAATTATCGGGCTGATTTTTATCAATCTGAGTATCATCTCTCTGGTTCAGTTATGGCTAAATCAGGATTCTCTCAGTGGATATGCCGAATACCTCACTTTTTATTTTTTTCAGAAAACGCCCGTTTACCTGCTGGCTTATCTGGCTGTGATGGCTTGCATTCATTTAATGAAGGAAAATCAGTTTTTGAGCCTGGAAATAGAGGGACTGGAAAAGAAAGCTGCTTCTCAAAAAAGCTTTTTCCAAAGTCTGAGGCAATCTATCCCGCACAATGGGTTCCTGAATGTAAAAATTGGCAGGAAGAATAAACGGATCTCTGTGGATGAAATTTACTGGATTGAAGCAGATGATTATTGTGTGAAAATTCATACTGATCACGGGCGGACTTACGCTATGCGCAGCTCTATGAAAAAACTGAGTGAGGAGCTTTCTGTCAGCCATTTTCTCCGCATTCACCGCAAAGCATTAGTCAATATGAATAAAGTAAAAGAGATTAATCTTGGAGATGAACCAGTGGTGATTCTCAATAATAGCCAGGAAATTGAAGTAGCCAAAACCCGCCTGAAAGAATTACGCGAATATTTGAAACGCGAAAAACAAGGATACCTTTGATTTACTGCAAAACTACCGGCTACTCGCTGCAAGATCCTGGATTCTGAGTAGTAGAAGGACTTTTTTGGGAGAAAATTAATTTGCTACCATACACTTTTGAAAACCACCCACAGATCACACAGATTCCACAGATAAATCCCATTGCTAATATTGCTAAGCGTTTAGATCC
>JAGQVA010000761.1 GCA_020438265.1 Bacteroidota bacterium | reverse complement strand
CCCTGATTTTTAATCCGATTCAGGCCCTGGTAGCAGCAAAAGCCGGTGCCAAATACGTCAGCCCTTTTATCGGCAGACTGGATGATATTGGACAGGATGGAATGGATTTGATTCACAATATCAGGTTGATTTTTGATAATTACGGTGTAGGGACAGAAATTCTGGCTGCCAGCGTAAGACATAATCAGCACCTGTTAAGTTGTGCCCTCGCCGGCGCAGATGTCGTTACCATGCCTTTTTCTGTGATAGGAGGAATGATCAAACATCCTCTGACCGATAGCGGCCTGGAGAAGTTTTTGGCGGATCACGCCAAAGCAAATAAATAACGGGATTTATGAGGATACGGGTTGTAACCCGTATCCTCATAAATCATTCCCCGCTTTATTCCAGCACATCTTTCACCAACATTTTCCTCAAAGGAGAAAAATTTTCCAGGTTTTCCTCGGCAATAGGATAATTCATGATATATCCCTTCTCGCGGTTAAAATCGCCATTTACATAAAGAGGCCAGTAAACATTATAAAATAAGGGTCGAAGAAGCTGGATATATTCCGGATTAATCTGTTTTTGCTTATAAATGTGCCAATCCGGGTTCAGATGAATTTTTAATTCGTGCTTTTCAAAGGATTCCTTCAGCCTGGTAACCTCATCGAGGGTAGCATCTGTCAGAAAATCAAAAATAGGGTCTGCCTTGGTATTGGGATGATGAACGTGTAATAATTTCAGTCTGATTTCCCGATTCTTAACTGATTGATAAACAACTGGATAAATGACTCTGGCAAACCGATATTCGTGTTTGAGTTGCCATTCTACCAATAGATCGGCAAACGCATGATCGCACCCTTTCCGACGAAAATAATCCAGCAGATACATGGGATAAAAACCTTCTTCATCCAGGGTTTTATCAAAATGCTCTTTTAATTTTTCCAGATTATCATCTCTCATATAAGAAAAAATCAGCCTTATTTTTTCTATTTCATCATTCCAGTAGCCCTTGTTCTTAATCTTTCGCAAACCTTTTTCAATCAGCTTTTGATTTCCAGAAAATAAAATACATTTCAAAGCCCTTGTATCAGGCAGTTTATCCATCAAATGATCCCCCATAAACCGGGAATGGTATTGGTAAAAACTCAGATAAATGACTGCACGATCCACGGTAAACTCATTCGCCTCAGCCATTTTTTTCTTAAAATAGGTTGTTGTCACCCGATTAGGATGTAAGCTCAGAAACCGCTCCAATTCTTTGATAACAGACTTTTCGCTTCCCAAACCTGCCAGTTCACTTAACTCAATCAGATAAGTCAACTGCTTTGCATCAGCGGTTAATTCCTCCGACCGGGGAATAATGGTATTGTGGAAAATCGTTCTTAATACATTGAGAATGTCTTCAAAATAATTGTAGGAAGGGGGATATATTTTTACATATTTCTCAATTAACCGAAAAAGATTGGGGCCTGCTACTTTCACATCCAGCTCAGGCACTCCATAAAAAACCCCATAGTCCAGTTCCATCGCATGATGGACATTATAAATAGCCTGAATGATTTCTTTTTGAATTTCTTTGCCGCAAAGGCGAAAAAAACCATTGCTCAGCGAAAAAAGTCCCCAATCCACAGAAGTTACAAGCCGGTAAAATTCTTTGCGGGAATTGGGTGTATTCATCCACCAAAGCGCTACCAGGCGCTCGTCTTTGTCTTCCATATAATGCTCTATATGGGGCAAGGCCTCATCTCCCATAAGCATAGCCCATTCAAACACGGCATCCCGCTTGAGGTTTCTGGAAATATGTTCTATCGCAAAAATCAGGAAATCCCGATCCCGGGTTTTGGCGCCCTGTCTGATGCACAACTCGGTAATGTATTCATACAACTCCGGAGTGCTCTGACCTAAATCAGGAGGATCTACCCCCAATTCCAAACAGTATGCTTCAATTTCCTCCCGATGATGAAAAAAGTATTGAAGGAAATAGGGATGGTAAGGGAAATGTTTGGCATGGTAGGCGGAAGCATCACCGAATGATTTTTCCAGGTCTTCTTTTCTAAAGAACTGATTATCAAAATTGACAAGACCGTCAAAATACCAGAATCCTTCATTAATCTCCGCCAGTTTCCCGTGATTGCTGAGCGGAATATTCGCTTTCTCTGCCTGATCCTGGCAAAAATGATCAAACAATAATTGAATTTCGTTTTTCAGTTCCTTGTCCTTCGAGCTGGTTGACACATAGGTTTCAAAACCAATCAGGCGATACTGCAAAGAAATCCCGATCAGCTTTCTTCCAATGACAGTTCCTTTTGAATCCCTGGCAAAAATCACCTTTTTATTGACGTCAGTAGCGTTTTTGACAACTGCGTCACGATTCATTCCATCCCTGATAGACAGGCAGGTATCAAAATAATAACCCATTAGAAAAATCTCCAGGGGGTTCGTGGATTCATACATCAGAAGTTTTCCCAAAGAAGAATCGACTTCCTTTCGAATAGGCTTCAGCCAGGTTTTTGTATTTACCCCTGCTTCTGCGGCCTGTTTAAGCCACGCATGGTTAGCTTCATATTTGAGTTTATAGGAATCGGGATATTCGATATAAGTTTCTACCAGTTTTTTGAGTTTATCCTTTTCGCCCGTACTCAGAAAAAAACGAATAAATAATAATAAGGTATTTACCTGATTTTCTTCCAGAAGCCGGTCAGGAGCATGCACCAGTTCCTGTAATTGCTGATAAGTAATATTCTGAATGATATTTTTCAGAGATTGTATCCGTGCAGCCTGTAAAGAATGATCGATCTTTTTTCTTACCTGATTCGCGTGAATGGTTTCAAAATCCTCTTTTTGCTGGTAAAGGTTTTCCAGTCTCAGGCTCAAATCCGAATCAGGACTTTCAGCCATTTTGTTTTCCAGATAGGCAATTTGTTTTTCCAGTTTTTCCTTTTGATGAAAAAGAGAAAGAATTGCTTTGGGATACTGATGAATCCCAACCAGATCAAGATGATGCCCCAACTCTTCCAGATCATTGCGAATAAACTCCAGATATTCAGGAAGTTGTAAATCATGAGAAAACTGGATTCGGGAAGATTTTTTTTGCCACTGGGATAATTCCTTGATTTGACGTTTGGAAATGGAAAAAATCATCTGAGGAATTTCATCCAGAAAAGTATGCAGAAAGGGATCTTCCTCATCAGCCAGTCGGTGCATAATGTTTC
>JAGQVA010000760.1 GCA_020438265.1 Bacteroidota bacterium | reverse complement strand
AGAATGACAGAGTCTATATCATTGCGCCGTTTTTTAAAGCGGCGCAATGATAAATAATAATAAGTCCAAATAATTCGAATTCGCTTTATGAAAACCCTCTACCCCCTTCTTTCAATCATTTTCGTTTTCCCCCTCTACCTTATTGGCCAGACCAACCCATCCCGTCCAAATATCATCTTCATCCTCACCGATGACCAGCGATGGGACGCGCTTAGTGCCGCCGGGAATCCCATCATTCAAACTCCCGAAATGGACAAACTTGCTCAAACCGGGTTCCATTTCACCAATGCTTTCGTAACTACGCCCATTTGTGCAGCCAGTCGGGCAAGTATTATTACCGGGATGGAGGAAAGAACACATCAATTTACCTTTGGTACCCCTCCTCTCGCTTCAGTTTGTACAGCGACGAGTTACCCTGTCTTAATGAAACGAAATGGTTATCATACAGGATTTATCGGCAAATTTGGTATGAACTGGGAGTCGGATCCGAAGGAAATTTTCGATATGTATGATCCACTTAATCAAAATGGATATTTTACACTCACTGGTCCTGGAGCCTCGATTCATACGCATCTGACCGACCGAATAGGAGAAAAAGCCATTGATTATATTAAAGCAAGAAATCAGGAACAACCATTCTGTTTATCCATTAGTTTCCACGCGCCCCACGCCGACGATGCGAATCCCAATCAATATGTGTGGCCCGCCCGTATGGATTCTCTTTATCAGGATATAAATATTCCCGAAGCCAGAATGAGCGAACAAACATGGTTTGATGCACAACCTGAATATGTGCGCAATGGCCTGAATTATCTCCGTTGGAAATGGCGGTATGATACTCCTGAAAAATATCAGCACATGGTCAAAGGATATTATCGCATGATTTCTACCATTGATGAGAATATTGGAAAAATTCGGCAGGCTCTGGATGAAACCGGCCATGCAGATAATACCATCATTATTTTGATGGGAGATAATGGTTATTTTATAGGAGAAAGAGGATTTGCGGGAAAATGGCTGATGTATGAGCAATCGCTGAGAGTACCTTTGGTGATTTATGATCCAGGGATGGAATCTGGGGACAGACAAATATCAGAGTTGGCTTTAAATATTGATATTCCAGCGACTATATTGGATTTAGCAGGAATTGGTATTCCCGGGGCACAGCAGGGTAGAAGCCTTCTCCCATTAATGAAGGGTTTAAATATCAGATGGCGCGATTATTTCTTTTGCGAACACTTATTTGATCATGATTTTATCCCTCAAAGTGAAGGAATTCGCTCCACACGGTACAAATATTTTCGCTATCGGGATGATCCTGATCATGAGGAATTGTATGATTTGCGGAAAGATCCCTGGGAAGCAGAGAATCTGGCTGGGAAAAAGAAATATTCAAGAAAGTTGATTGAGTTAAGATCCTTATGCGATCTTGAGATAAAATATGCTACGCAAATGCGGCAGCACTAGGAAGACGAATTCTTATATCGTCGATTCCTGATCATAAATGAATCCTTACGGTTGTTAGCGATCGTGCGAACCAGTTTTGTAAGTGGTTCTATGACGGAAGAATTCTCCGATTGTTGTTTATCAGTGAAATGTGATTTCCGGTTATTGAAGTTTTTTTTGAGAAGTATTTCCATAGCTTTGGTTGTTCGCAGGTTATCAGATCATAAAGAGAAAACAGGGGTTGAATGCAAAAGGTACCATCCCTCGGTTTTTACCGAAATTTTATTCAACCCCATTTTTTTAGTTAGCCTTTAGCCTTTAGCCTTTAGCCTTTAGCCTTTAGCCTTTAGCCTTTAGCGAAAAATTGAAATTTAGTCAAGAGACATAAAATTGTTTTTCCAACTGCTAAAAGCCAATAGCTAACTGCTGGTGTGTGTAATCGTGTAATGTGTTTTATCGTGCTGAAGAGACGGATCAATTCAATTTGTGAAATGGATCATTCATAAGTACAAGTATTTAGGACAAAAATAGATTCTGTTTTCTATTAAAAACATCATCGAAGATGTATAGACTCCGGGAATTTATTCCCCTCATTTTTTCTATTATTGACCCGGATTTTAATCCGGGAGAATAAAAAAAGAATCCCCCAAAAGCCAGCCAGCTAACTTTCACTCTTTTTGGAGCCCATTGCTGTTCATGAAATTGAAGGCAGGACTTTCCTGCCCACATAAGCTGACGGCTCTGGGGTAGATTCCCTTATGGAAGACAAACCATCGGACTAAAGCCTGTCATTCCCGAAATTCAAACGCATATATCTTGATCATGATTTCGACCTGCCCTGACTAAAGTCTGGGCCAATTGAGCCGGAAACCATATTTTTGATAACTAATTAATTCTCTTTCTCCCTGATTCTCAGCCCACCCTTCTTCTTCGTGACTCAGGGCAATAATTTGACGAGTACGGACCTCCTCAAAATGTTTCACAACTTGCTCCATACTTGCCAATTCGTCTTCTGTAAAAAGAGAAGGATCAAATTTTTTGACAGGAACAAAACGCTCCCCTACTCCACCATGCTCAAATAATTCCTGATCAATGGTGATATATTCCTGGTTTTCCAACACGCCAAATAATTCGTGAAAGTGCGAGGGAACTGGTCCAAAAGGAATCGCACGGTAATTACATCCCGAGATAGAACGCCCTGTGCGCTGGAAATTCACGAAGTCTCCATAAAACATCAGCTTATTCAGCCGGGTCTTCAATGGATTCGCCTTCTCTGCAAAAAAGAGCACAAAATTGGCCACTTTTTCAAAATCTGGCTTTACATAGCCAGTAAATTCATTGGCTTCCATGTGAAAATTCCAGATGTATTCTACCACTGTGTCCAGCTTGCGCTTTTCCATCAGGGTATGAATTTTCCCGATAATCTTTTGATAAGCATTATCCGAAAAGATCTCCCGTTTTTCCTTCACAAATCTCAAAAAGTTTTCCGGCTCTTTTGCCAGGCGAATCAATTTGGCATTAGCCAAACTGGGAATTTCGCCGCTTTCATACTTTCGGTAGCTATTCGCTCCAAGGTCCAGCAATTCTGACATCTTGGAAGCCGAAAGTCCATACTGGTTGCGTATTGCGCTGACTTCCTCTGGAAACGGAATATGATGTTTTTCCCGGTATAAATTATATACCTGCTGAACATTCAGTTCGTCAAGCTCTGTTGTGGTGAATTCCTCCCCATTATCATTTCTTACATAGAAATGCTCCCAAATCTCAAA
>JAGQVA010000759.1 GCA_020438265.1 Bacteroidota bacterium | reverse complement strand
TGTACCTCTGTAGAATAGCTTCTTAGCCAGGGCACTTTGTATCCCTGTTCCCTCTTCAAACATCAATTTTCCTCCTTCAGCCACTTCTTTTAGCCTCTCTGCGATTTAGGGGATAATTTCCCGCAACCTTAGTTCGGATACAGCTGAAATGGAACTGGTCGTTCTGGACGTCTTTATGGAGCGAAGCGAGGAACCTATGTATTTTATCAATCGAAGATGAAGTGAAAGTGCTAAACACATACTTGCCATCTACCAATCAACTGCAAAAATCTATTTCTTCAACCACCCGGCAATACTCAACCTTGGGCGGTCATGTGCCGGATGAACTTCATGTTCTGTCTGATCGCTTCTGAAAAAGACTACCCGATCACCGATAGGGTAGAGGGTATATTCCTCTTCACCAAGATATAAACTTAGATTTCCACCGCTACTTTCCTGCCAATCCTTATTCAGATAAAGAACAAAGGAAAACTGCCTTCCCTTATTGGATTTGAACTGATCGAGATGGCGTTTATAAAAACTGCCTTCTTCGTAATAGGCATAGTGAAATTCGTAATCGGTAATTCCTGTATAACAGGTTCGGTTGAGATAGGCAATAAAAGCATTGACTGTATCAAGAAAAACTCTCTCAAACGGGTCTTGTGATTGATTATCAATCCAGTGAATGACATCTCCTCTGACTTTGGCGTTTTTGATATAGTCAAAGTTTCTACCAATTCCAGCCGGATGCATAAGATCAGCTTGATGATAATTCAGTAGATTTTTGCGTAATCCTTCAATAATCTTTTCTCCCAGAAAAGAATCACAAACCCCAAATTCACGGTCAATAAGCCCGGAAATAAGGACTTCGAAGGTTTGCTCATTAAGCCCTGTCTGCATGACTTTAGGCGAGATATTTTCTCATGTAAATGATGTTAAAAACAGCATGCAATTACGTAAGGAAAATGGAAAGGGTTGTTATGGTTTTTTGACAATTTTTGTGAACGAGTCATTTTTTACCACATAGTCCTATGGTGGCGAAGCCACAAATGAAACAATTTCATTAACCACAAAGAAACAGAAGTTCACAAAGCTTATCATATGAATTCTTATGTGAACTTTTGTGACTTTGTGTTTCAAATAACATAAAACCTAAAACTTTGTTTTTTTTGTCAACTTTTACAAGGTTGTAATACATAGAAAGCTTTTGGTTACGCTTAAAGAAGAAAGAAAACATAGAAAGCATCGAGTCTGGATTTCCTATGATGTCTTACTTCTAATTACAGACTATGTGTCTATGTGGTAAAATAAAAGGATGCAAATTTTGGCAGAGAACCTGGATTAGGTCAAATAAAGCTTACAAACTATATATGATATAAAAATTCTCCATGCCACTGAGTCTCCGTGTTTTTCTTTCAAAGATTCAACACAGAGACTCAGTGGCACAGAGAATTGTATTTATTGGTCAAAAACGACGACATCCTTATTTCCCAGGAAGGGCTGATGATAGGATCTTTTTCCAGTCGCTTTATACATGGCATTGGCCATCGCACCGAAGATTGGTGGAAATGGAGGTTCGCCCATACCCGTAGGATCAATGTCATTTTGCACGAAATGCACATCGATAGACTTGGGTGCTTCGCTCATCCGGATCATCCTGTATTTGTCAAAATTGGTCTTTTCGGCTACTCCATTCGTAAATGTCATTTCTCCGAATAAAGCGTTTCCAATTCCGTCGGTAATCGCCCCTTCAGCCATATTGGCTGCTGCATCAGGATTAATCACAATTCCGCAATCAAGGGCTGTGCAGACATTTTTTACGACGGGTTTTCCATCTTCCAGCACCAGATCGAGCACATGAGCGGCATAAGTCGCATGGCAGAAATAGGCGGCAACTCCACGATTCTCATTCGACTGGCCATCTTTTCCCCAACCCGATTTTTCCCGAACCAGTTCCAACACACCAGCATAACGCTCAGCATCGTAGTCATTGCGATCTCCAACAGGATTTTCTTTGGCTCGTTTCAGCAGTTCCAGACGGAATTCAATGGGGTCTTTACCTGCCAGTTCTGCGACTTCGTCAAGGAATGATTGTTCTGCTCCGGCAATAAAGTTAGACCTCGGAGCACGGAAAGCGCCAATGGTAATATTCGAAGGAATTTCCCAGCTTTCAGCCAGATAATTGTCCACTGCGCCGGCAGGAAAACGATTTTGGAAAACCGGACTTTCCGGTACTCCTCCACCTTTTACAGAAAAAGCAACCAGATTATTATTTTCATCCAATCCAGCCTTATAAGTAACCTGATACATAGGACGATAAATACCAAAAGTCATATCATCCTCACGCGTGTACATGAGCTTAACAGGTGCACTCACCTGCTGGGAGATAAGAGCCGCCTCAATCAAATGGTGACTATATGCCCTTCGCCCAAATCCTCCACCCATACGGGTCATTTTGATTTCGATATTCTCAACCGGTATTCCCAGACGAGCGGATAAAGTTGGCTCAATAGCACTTGGTCCCTGGAGTGGCCCCGCTGCTTCAACTTTTCCCTCTGTAACATGAGCAAAGAAATTCATCGGCTCCATACAATTGTGAGCGAGGAAAGGGGCTGAATATGTACGCTCAATAACCTGAGAGGCATTTTTAAATGCAGTTTCGGGATTTCCGTCTTTGCGAAGGACATTACCCGGCATTGCTGCTTTCTCAGCCATTTTTTTGAGGTGGTCAGAAGTGCTTTCCAGGCCTCCGGGCACCACAACCGTTTGTTTTCCGCCCCATGAATTTGCGACGTAGGAATGATCTGAAAAAGGCTCCCATTCCACCTGAACGGATTTTTTCGCTTTCATCACCTCCCAGGTAGAATTACCCACTACTGCAACAATTTCATTGAAAGTTGTTATGTCAAATCCGGCTCTTTCATAATCCTCTGTATGAACTTTAATCGGAAAAACATCTTTGATTCCAGACATAGATTTAGCTGATGAAGCATCCAGCGATTTCAGTTTCATTCCAAAAGCCGGTGGATGAATGATCATGGCATAAAGCATGCCTTCCTTTTTGTAATCGACCCCAAACATAGGAGCACCTGTTACGATTTTTTTGCCGTCTACATTCTTCCGGGAGGTACCAATAATATTGAAGTCTTTTAATTCCTTCAATTCCACTTCTTCAGGAACCGGAACAGAAGCGGCAGCAGAAGCAAACTCGCCATAATGAGCTGATTTGCCACTAGCCTTATGGTAG
>JAGQVA010000074.1 GCA_020438265.1 Bacteroidota bacterium | reverse complement strand
GATATTGCCTATTACTCCCAGCGGTTCAAAGACAATTTTTTCTCCCAACAGATCTTCTTCTGTCATCCATTCTTCTGAAAGCCACTTTTCGGAGTTATTCAGGAAAAATTCTATTCTGCCAATAGCTCCTCTGATTTCATTTCGTGATTGCCAGACAGGTTTGCCCATTTCGCTTGTGAGAGTTGCTGCCAGGCTATCAATATTGGTATCCAGAGATTCTTTAAATCGGGAAATAATATCCAGCCTTTCTTTCAAGGGAACAGCCGCCCAGTCAGGTTGATGTTTGCGGGCAGTTTCATATACAGACCGAATAATTTTCGGAGAATCAGACTCCAGAGTCGTGATGATTGTTTCGTTTGCAGGATTGATGATATTCATATCGGGAAGCTAATATTCAGTTTGAAAAGGGTGAATAATTAAGAAAGTAAATTCTTCCACAATATAGGAAAAGGGATGAAATGTAAGGTAGAATAAATCACAAGGTGGGAGCAATAAAATAACCTGTAAAAAAAATAGCAGCAAGCCGAGCCTACTGCTATATTCACCGTAATGGTTACTATCCTAATGCCTTAGTCGTTATTATGACAAGGCTTTTTCGTAAGGTCACTTTTTTGTGAAAAATTTTTGCGGATCTACGTTTTCTCCGTCTTTAATCACCTCATAATGAAGGTGTGGTCCAGTAGACAATCCTGTATTTCCACTATAGCCGATAATATCTCCTTTATTAACTTTGGCACCAGCTTTCACCTTCATTTCTGAAAGATGAGCGTAGCGAGTTTTATAGGTTTCGTCGTGTTTGATAATGATATTATTTCCGTACCCTTTTTTCTCCACATCTTCAGAATCTGCTTTTTCAACTATTCCGTCAGCACTGGCATAGATGGGAGTTCCCGTTGGAGCAACAATGTCAATACCTTTGTGAAATTTTTTGACAACCTTTCCATCGACCTTTAAGTTTCTGGCTCCATAGGTAGCTTTTGAATTGATTGTCCCATTTTCTATTGGGAATAATTCAGGGGTGTTCTGAGCTATTGCGGTTACAGCAATAATGAAAAGGCCGACAGTAAGCGCGCCGGCGATGACGCTGATTCGTTTCATAAGTTTTTGTTTATAAGTTAATTGGTGAATGGTATCCTTTTGAATGTGGTTCAGGTTTTCTTTTCCAAAGTGAAACCGGGCGTGAACCATTGCCATTTCGAAGGGTTTGCCCTTGGCCATTTCAGCCTCTACAACACAACATATATGATCAAACAGTTCTTCCTTCAGAGGAGCATAGGTGAGCTGGCTTTCATTGAGAATCTTTTCAACAAAAACCATTTGTTCTTCATTCAGTGAATTCATTATGCCAGTCCAGGTTTCAGGTTTAGTAAAATGCGCATGGTCTCCAGGAAATCGGCAAATTCCTGGACTTTTTCACGAGCCATCGAATTGCCCGTTTCAGTAAGGGAATAGTACTTTCTGACTCTTTTGCCGATGTGTACTTTTTCAGTTGTCAGTAATCCATCCGCTTCCAACTTATGAAGGGTAGGGTAAAGCGCCCCCTCTGTAAGTTGGATTTTTTCGGAAGAAATTTCTTTGACTCTCTGAGTAATTTCATATCCGTACATCCTTCCATTTTCCGCCAAAAGCTGCAAAATGATGGTTTTTAGGGTTCCTTTGATAAGTTCTGATGAATACATAAGACAAATATATATAATTTTCTTATGTATAAAAGAATTAGGTAAAATTTTTCTTCCATTTTTCGGTTTCACAAAGTATGTGCTTAGTGTTTTTATTGGGTGCATAGCAAAAAATCCCGTTAGGGATTTAATATTGGTAGCAAACAATTGCGTCCTATGCCTTTGCGCGTCCTAGGACGCGCTGGTTAGAAAGGAGAGATATGCATTTTCTCTACCAAAATTAAATCCCTAGCGGGATTAAGCCTCACGGCTACCATTCTGACACTAAACACATGCCTAACAAAAACTTGGTGGAAAATTAAGAAGCTCTTTTTAAGCTACAGCTTTATCATCCTTCAAATCCAAATCTGTCAGAGAAACAGGAAGCGCAGTAGAAATACCAGTATTCTGCATGGTAATCCCATACATAACGTTTGTCGCATTCATCGTGCGCTTGTTATGCGTCACAATAATAAACTGCGAAGTGGCGGAAAACTCCCTGATGATATTATTAAACTTATCAATATTGGCATCATCAAGCGGTGCATCTACCTCATCAAAAATACAGAAAGGAGCAGGTTTGATCAGGTAAATGGAGAATAAGAGAGCTACAGCCGTAAGGGTTTTTTCTCCACCGGAAAGCTGTTTAATGGTTTGAGGGCGTTTTCCTTTGGGGCGTGCAATAATAGAAACATCTGATTCCAGTGGATTTTCTTCATCCAGAAGAATCAAATCACATTTATCATCAGCAGAAAAAAGGCCTCTGAATACTTCCTGGAAGTTTTCTCGCACTTTCACGAAGGTCTCGAGGAATTTTTCCTTGGCTGTTTCGTCAATCTCTGCGATTGTATTTAAAAGTGATTTTTTGGCTTCGACGAGATCATTTTTCTGATCATTAATGAAGTCAAACCGCTCTTTCATTTCCGCATAGGCTTCAACCGCCATAGGGTTAATTTCGCCATAATTTTGTACACGACCTCTGAGGTTCAGAACTTTTTCTTCAATCTCTTTGACATCAAAGGAGTCAACGGGTTTGTCAAAGAGAGATTCCTCGTCCAGATTGCTGATTTCTACCTGGAATTCGACAGACATTCTTTCACGCAAAGAGCTGAGTTCCACCCTCACATCGCTGGTATTTTCCTTCATCTCTGCCTGCTTTTGCATAATGCCTTCGCGTTTCTTCCTGCCCTCAGATACAGTTTCTTCAGCTTTGTGAATGGCGTTTTTCGTCATGCCTACCTTCTCCTCCATGACGTTGAGATGAAGCTCTTTTTCCTTTTTTGCATTATAAAGACCTACAATCACCTCATCGTCCTGAAGGTTACTGTTAATCAAACCATCCGTATCATCCCTGACCTGATTGAGTTCTCCACGGAGTTTTTGGTTGGTTGTTGCAAATCTTTCAATTGCTTCTTCCTTTTGTTCAATGTCCCGGTTGAGGTTTTCAAACTGATTATTCAGATGGATCATCCGAATATGCTCCTGATTATACCTTTGTGTTACTTCTGAAAGGGTATCGGCAGTTTCCTGGGCGATTGCTCTTTTGGAAGCAAGCTGAGAGGTGAGCTGCTGGAGTTTTTCGAGGTTAATTTTGATTTTAGGGTCAATCTCAATAAGCTCAGTGCTTAGTTTTTGGAGTTCTTCGTCCAAAGATTCGGTTCTTTGCCCTACACGTGCAAGAAATTCCCGGTGTTCCTTCTCTCGGGATTGTAGTACAGAAAGGTCTCTTTGTTTTTCAGTTAGTTCTTTGCGAAGAGGTTCCAGTTTTTTGAGAAAATCTTCTCTTTTAAGTGCATCTAGCTTATTAATGGCCTTATCGAGATCAACTTTCTCCTGGGTAAGCTGTTTTTGGAGTTTGGCGATTTCCTTGTCAAGTTTTTCCAGGTTTTTTGCTCGACCCAATCTTTTTCCTTCAAATAATCCTAAAGAACCTCCGCTAAGGGAAAACTGACGGCGGGAAAGGTTTCCGGCCCGGGCCAGAAAAATGCTGTCTTCAGGAATCTCATCCGGAAATTCTGATTCACTGTTGACGATATATACCTTATCCAGGAGGTAAGCAGCCAGTTTTTTGTATTCTTCAGCAAAGTCTACCACATCCAGGGCCAGATTAGCCTGTGTGAAGAGAAGCTGGGTAGCAGGTTTATAGTTTTCCAGTTCTTCCAGAACAAAGAAATTGGCGCGTCCTTTGGAAGCTTCCGCCAGCATGTGAACCGAAAGGATGGCATCCTGACGGGTTTTGACTACATAATAGCTCAGATAAGGTTCGAGATAATTCTCAAAAGCAACCTTATATTCATCCGGTACCGCAAAAATATCCGAAAGAAGGGGAGCATCTTTGATCCACTGTGCGTTTTTGCGAAGAAATTTTACACTGGCGGGAAAACCTTCAAGGTTCTCTACCAGGCTTTTGGTGAGATTATATTCGTTTTGTTTGGCGTCGAGGAGGCGATTGGTTTTATAAACTGTGTCTTTGAGATTGTTTACAATAGTCTCTGTGGTTTTTAATTCTGCCTGATGCTGTTCTTGTTTGGTATTCAGCTCATTGACCTGCATTTCCAGCCTGGAAACAGCGCTTTCCAATTCCATGGATTTTTCAGCAAAGGCATCCAGATCTACTGCCCGGCGGGATTTATCTTCTTCTGCTCGTTTGAGTTCTCCTTCCAGGCTTTCAATCTGTACTTTTTTAATTTCTTTGTCGCGGGAAAGAGTTTGAAGTTCCTGGTCTGTTTCACGATGGGCTTCATTGGTTTCATTCACCTCGCGGGAATGTTGTTCGTTTTGTGTTTTGAGCACATCCATTTCACCTCTGAGCGCTGATTCTTTACGGGTTTGTTCTTCAACCTCTCTTTGCAAGCGAACAAATTCTTCTCTCAATCTTGAGAGAGAACTTTCGTTTTTCTCCAGTTGGCTTTTTTCTGTTTCAATCTGGTTGTTAATCGAAATCTCCCTTTGTTGGAGATATTTCAGCCTTTCGTTTTTAATAGATTTCTCTGTTTCGATTGACTGAATCTTCCGCAAATGCTGATTGAATTCAGACTGAGCGTGTGAAAGCATTTTTTCATCATCGAGCAATCTCCGTTTGAGATCCTGAAGTCTGGCTTCCCGTTGAGCTATTTCTGAATGAACCTGTGAAAGCTGGTCTGTCAGATTTTGCTCCAGAATATGAATTTGTTTTTGTTTGTCGCGAATATTCCTCATTGCGAGAAAAGCGTATTGCGAACTGACCTGTTTATATTGCTCTTTTATTTCAAAATACCGCTGAGTTCTTCTTGCCTGTTTTTCCAGAGATTTAAGGTTTTTGTCAATCTCAAAAAGCAAGTCTTCCACTCTTTCAAGGTTATCGTCTGTTTCCTGCAGACGCCGCATGGTTTGTTTCTTCCGTACCTTATACTTGGATACCCCAGCAGCTTCCTCTAAAAATTTCCTTCTTTCATTATCCTTATTCGTCAGAATCTCATCCACCATTTTCAACTCTATGATCGCATAAGAATCTGAGCTGACTCCAGTATCCATAAAAAGGTTCTGAATATCTTTCAGGCGGCAGGTAACCCCATTAATCTGATATTCACTATCTCCACTGCGGAAAAGTTTTCGGGTGATTGTGACGGTAGAATACTCTGTAGGGAGAATATTTTTTGTGTTTTCAAATGTAATCGAAACTTCAGCCAAATTGGATTTTCTTTTGGCTTTGGTTCCATTAAAAATGATGTTCTCCATCTTGTCTGAGCGGAGATTACGTGTTTTTTGCTCTCCTAAAACCCATCTGATCGAATCGACAACATTGGATTTTCCACATCCATTTGGTCCCACGATTCCTGTGATCCCGTCGTCAAAGACAAGCTTGGTCCTTTCCGCAAAACTTTTAAATCCGAAGATTTCCAGGCTGGTTAATTGCATAGTTCGTTAAAAGCAACTAATTTAATGCTATGAATACATTTATCATCATTCTGCTGGTAATAATTCTTTTTACCGGTTTTCTTTTCTTCCGCCACTTGCGTATTCAATTCGGGTTCAAAGATAGCAATTATGCCCGAGTCCAGCATGCTCAACGAATGCCAAAGCCAAAAGAAAAGCAGGAAGTATTCCTTCCTGGTAGTAGATCCGATCTTCCTGACTCAATAGATATGATTGCCAAAACCATGAAAGAGGGTCTGGAAATCTATAAATTTAGGAAGAAGAAGAGGAAAAAAAATCCATTGGGTTCCAAATTGGATTTGAAAAGAGCGTATATTATAGACGCGATTTTGGAGAGGCCTAAGTTTTAGCCTTATCTTTTGGTGGAAAATGGCTGAATGGTTTGTTTTTAAGGATCTTCAGTGTCTCCAATACACTTAAATGTGCAACCACCGATAATGTTTTTTCGTATTGAAGGAGAATTATTAGCTAAAAATATATGCAAATAACAGGTAAAATTGTTTATGTCGATCTTTCCGGAGGTTTCTGGGGTATTGAAAGTGATGATGGTCAGCAGTACAATCCTGGGACTACTCTTCCTGATACCTTTAAGGAAAAAGACATTCGTATTAAAGCTAATGTGAGCCCCTCTCAATCATTCAGTATTTTTATGTGGGGTACAAATGTAGACATTCACGAAATAGAAAAAATATAATTAAACTGGGAATACGCTATATGCATATTCCTTTTTTTACTTTTTAGGGACTTCAGATTATGCTTGGACCATTTATTTTTCATGCGTTGGGAATTTCACTGGCAGTACTTGCTTTTTTGGTATTTGGCCGTGGAATAGTCAGAAAAGCGAAAGGAAAAGGATTTAATCCACTTCCTGCTTTTGTGTTAATATTAGTTGCAGTAGCATTTCAGTTGATTTTTGGAGGAAGTGCGATGACCGGAAAACTGGCCGGGTTACTGGTGGATTTTGGAATAGGGATGATGATTGCATCTCTGTACCTTTCTATCCGTAAAGAAAGGGCCAAATTATTTTGGGTGCCTGGCGCAATGGCTCTTGGATTAGGAGGAGTTATGTCGATCTTTAGTTTTTGTATGACAGCATTTAATCATGATATTAAATCCAGTCAGACAACCACTGAAATATTAGTTGAGTTAGGGCCAGATGATCATTTGGAAGAAATTAAAGACATTCTCGATAAATATAATGCAGTTGCTGAAAAAGCTTTTCCCGAAGTAGATCTTAGTGAAGATGAAGATCTTGCGCAGTATTATTTGATCTTCGTCGATTCTTCAATGAAAGACCCTCTTACTTTAGAATTAAATAATGATCCGGAAAATGTAGACCAGTGGGCTTTTAACAATCCGGTTTCTTTGATTGAGCCTTTTGCTGGAAATGAAACGATGCGCCCACCCACTCAGTTTCTGGCAGATGATCCATACCTGAATCAGCAGTGGTTTGCGGATAAACTTGATTATAATAGCGTTTATGAATTTCTGAAGTCTCATAAACCCAAGAAAAAGGTAAAAGTAGCGATTGTCGATACTGGTGTGGACAAAGATCACGAAGATATTTCCTCTGTATATACCAAAAGTGGTGGTGATGGCGATTATGACAAGCATAGTCATGGTACTCACTGTGGCGGATTGGCCGGAGCAGCTACTAATAATGGTAAGGGCGTTGGTTCCTTAAACTGGGATGGAGATTTCATTACCCTTTCTGGCTATCCAGCCCTGGATGATCAGGGAAGAGGTACAGACCGTCGAGTTGCCAATGCTATTATTAATGCTGCCGAAGGAGGTGCAGATGTCATTTCTATGTCTCTGGGTGGTTTTTCTCCCTTTGGCGCTCCAAAAGCTCAGGTAGATGCTATTAAAT
The DNA here is from genome assembly GCA_020438265.1 of Bacteroidota bacterium. GTDB lineage: Bacteria > Bacteroidota > Bacteroidia > J057 > J057 > JAGQVA01. The sequence continues at coordinate 4,979 of JAGQVA010000074.1, read as the reverse complement.
ATGCGAGAAAAAAAGGAGCAATTGTTGTTGTCGCTGCTGGTAATAGCAATGATGATGCAAGACGTTATTCTCCTGCGAATATAGATGGTGTGATTGTGGTTTCTGCTATTGATGAAAACCTCAATAAAGCATCCTTTTCTAATACAAATACGAAGTTGAAAATGCCTATTGCCGCTCCTGGTGTGAATATTCTTTCTTCTGTTCCAGGCAGTGAATACCAGTCATATAATGGTACTTCTATGGCTACACCTATCGTATCCGGCCTGATTGGAATTATGAAGTCCTATAATCCTTCTCTCACTGCAGAAGAAGTTCACAAAATATTGGTGAATACAGGCAAACAGGTCAAAGATTCTGACAGAGTCGGAAAAGTTATCAACCCAAGGGCAGCTATCGAAGCCATTCACTAAGATGTAAATATTGCAAAATAAATAGATCAGGGGAAGAGTAATCTTCCCCTTTTTTATTGGTCTTTTCTTTCTTTTACAATTTGTTTTAAAAAATACTTTATTCCAGGATATGCTTCTGAACTGCCTTTAAATCGGGTTGAGATAAAGGCTTCATCTGTTTGAAGATTCCGGATATAAAAATAGTAGTGAAACTGTGTGTTTCGGTTATTATACATCCGATTAGCAGATTGGTATTTCTCGTACGCCGGAACCATCGCTTCTACTTTATGCGTCTTCATCTGCTTAGGCATCAATACCATATCTAAAAAGTATGTATATCCTTCTGCTTTCAAAGATTCAACCTCACTAAGGCTAACCATTTTGTAAGGGTAAGGGTAGGCTTTTGAAACAATTTCGTTCAATGTAGTATTCGACCGCTTGGCAGCTTTGTTTACCCTTACAATAAAATCTCTTCGTGTTCCAACTGCACCATCTTCTGCATCCAACAAATCAAAGCGAGGAATCAACAAATTTTCCTTTTCAATATCATTGGGAACAGTTTGAAGAACTTCTGAAACCGGATCTCCCGTTTGGATAGTTAAAAATTCTGGCATTTGAAATGAGAATCCCAGCCATATAAAGAGTAAATAATAATTCATGATAAATGTTTATAAGGTTAAGGTTGCCATATTTCTTCAATCTTGAAAATGGCTTTTTGCTTCGGGTCTATATGACTGTTAATAGGCCGGGCACTGTCTTCAGATATTTTAGCACGAACTCCTCTAAATTGCCTGAGTTCTAAAAACTCCCTTGCATTTATGCTGGTTTGGCTTCCATCCTCGAGAGGACATTGGATCTTCTCAAGAAAACCGATCATTTGTGAATTATAGGGTAAAACAGTGATAATCTGTTTTCCCCTTGCAGTAAAAGGATTCTCCCAAACAAGGCGCAGATAATTGATTCTGAAGAATGATTGAGAGGACATATTAGAATGGCCCTCATCTACAATGAGATCGAGTGATTCCATCATCCATTCCCAACCTAATTCACTGATTCGGATACTATCTCCCATGGGGTCAGGCTGGACTCCTTCCAATTCCAACAATTGATAAATCAGGTCATAATAATCAAAAGGCTTTTTAAGATTAGCTGGATGAAGTCCCAATAGCTTATTTTCTTCCAGCCCCTGGATCAATAGCTGTACGATACCGATTTTAGGGCTTTCATTGTTTAAATGAGCTTTTAATAATGGCTCATTTCCAGGAGCATTCAGGTCTAGTCTGATTAATGTTTTTTGCCGATAAAAATCTCCATTAGGCTTAATGAGTCGTTTAAACTCAGAAATTTTTATTCTGGTTGAATCGATAATTATGTATTTAATCGGTACCGAATCTTTTTCGGCTTGAGTATATCCTGTAAAAAAAGTAGCAAAAAAGAGGATTATCCCGGCGAGGAATTTCATAAGTGATTTGGTTTTGTAAGAGATCTTTATCTAAAATAAACGATAGTAGCCCCATTTCCATATTTTTTAGGATCTGCTTGCTCAAATGATTTAACACTTGGAGTTCGTCGTAGAATGGAATGAACCTCTTTTTTAAGTTTTCCTTGCCCGATACCATGAATGAAAACGACGCTGGCATAATTTTCAACCAAAGCATCAGAAAGCGTTTTTTCAACTAAGTTGGTTTGCGTTTTTAGCATATCCGCGATTTTCATCTCATGGGGATTCTTTACTAATTTTTCAATATGCAGATCCACTTCAGGCGTGGGGCGAGGTTTTGGCTGATCTTGTTGAACGATCCTGATAAATTCGCTATCATCAATTTTTTTGATTTCTTTTCTAAGAGGATCTTCGCGTAAAGAGAAAATCCAGCCTTCTTTCCCTAGAGGTCTGATAAATACCGAAGGTTTATTGATTTTTCCGCGATTCCAGGGTAGTTCTACAGTTAAAGGATAATGAGGGTGTCCTTTTCCTTCCGTGTAATTAATAATCTGTATATAGAATCCTTTAATCGCCATTAATGCTTTTTCACTGCAGGTGAGAACCAATTCTGCTTCGCCGGAAAAAAGTTTACCAGCAGCCAGTCCTTCAAATTTCCTACGGTCCTGAGTATAACAGGTAAATAAAATATCAGTTCTTTCGGGATTTATGACATGTATTTCAAATTCCTTATCTCCTTTTCTGTTTACAGTAAGACTAAAATCCAGAAGATTTGGGCCCATAACCAGGGTTTCTGGCTCTTCTTCGCTAACAGGAGCGATATATGCCTTTTCAGAGGAGTCTACAGGCACAATTTCATTTACATGGACATCAATAGGAAAATCATCTCCAAGATCGACTTCAACGTGATACTTGTCTATAAGAGAAGTAATTACTCCTTCTCCGGAATCATGTAATAATCGGACCTTCTGTCCTATTCGGTATTTCATCTCCCTATTTTTTTTGCAAGCTACAAACCCCCGATCATTTTACAAACCTTGTGTTGATTCCTTTCTTTTTTGGGCGTGATTTTATTTCTTCTTTTGAGGGGGCCCAAAAGCAATTAAATTTACAGTTCTGGAAGTATTTAATACCATTCGCGCAATGAAAATAACCATTCATACAATGAAAATGACAGTTCGTGCAAATTATCGAATCTTATTCAAATTAAAGCCGTTCATTTGTACATACAATCAAAACCCGTAATAATGGAAAAAATACATTTTACATATTGTCTCTTGCGCAGTTGGATGAGATTTTCAATCCAGGTAGCTGAGGGTAATGATCCCAAGGGTTTTGGGCGTGTGCACCGCTTTAAACAGTAGCCATACAGGCTTTGTAAAGCATACACGCCCGAGCTGAAAAGTTCGGGTTTTTTTATGACCGGATTTTTCTTCCGCTAAAGGATCTCCCCCTCAATAACCGGTCTAAATATCTGAAAAGCAGGTTTTTACCAACTGGAGTCAGTCAAAACTGACCTGGAACAGGTATGTCCTGAATAAAAGTCCGATACTGATTACCTGTAACATGATCAGGCTCCAATGTAACCGCTAATGTGGGTGGGAGAACTATATCCTGAACATTCGCAGGCGAAAAATTGAAAGAAAATGAAGAGTGATTTTTGAGAAATTAAAAATCATTCAATGTGAAGATATTATGCTTTAGCAATAAAATGATAAAATAAACATGAAATTCAATACCATTTTTAACAACAAACGTGCTACAAAAAATCATGAAGGTGCGAAAGCATATATGCTGGGTCCTAAAGAGGAATTGTACACAACAGTCGTGTCTTCCATTCTAAGTAAATCTTACTATGAAACGGAAAATGAGAGACTGGAAAGAATTAAGAGCCTGGTTAAGCAAATTGCGGGAGAAGAACCAGAATTCGTAGCAAAACTAGCGGTTTACGCAAGAACAATGATGAATCTGAGAACAGTACCAGTAATTCTTGCAGTAGAATTGGCTAAGTATTCTAAAGGAAACGGACTGGTGAGAAGGGCAACAGAAAAAGTAATCCGGCGGGCAGATGAAATTACAGAAATGCTGGCTTACTACCAGATGGCAAACGGAAGGGCTGGAACCAAAAAGCTAAACAGACTTTCGAAACAACTACAAAAAGGTATTGCGGACGCATTCAATAAGTTTGATGAATACCAATTTGCGAAGTACAACCGTGCTGCTGAGATTAAGTTGAGAGATGCATTGTTTTTGGTACACCCAAAGGCAAAAGATGAGGAGCAGCAAAAGTTATTTGACAAAATTGCGAGCGATTCTTTGAATGTCGCTTATACATGGGAAACAGAACTTTCCAAAGCAGGTCAGGAAAAAGAGAAGACAGAAGCTGAAAAGGCAGAAAACTTCAAAAAAACCTGGGAAAACCTGATTGACAGCGGAAAAATGGGATATATGGCAACGTTGAGAAACCTGCGTAATATTCTGAATTATAATGTTTCTGCTAATCATGTGGGAAAAGTGGCCGCTTACCTGGCTAATCCTTACCAGGTAGCAAAGTCGAAGCAATTTCCATTCAGATTCTTGTCTGCTTACAGAGAACTGGAGCAGGTCCAATCTGGCTACACATCCATTCTTTTGGATGCACTGGAAAAGGCAATGATGGCCTCTGCAGCGAATATTCAGGGGTTTGATGTAAATACACGAGTAGTAATTGGTTCCGACCTTTCTGGTTCAATGAGCACAAGACTATCAGCAAAAAGCTCTCTACAATATGTGGATGTAGGCCTGATCCTGGCAGTACTGTTGAATTCAAGGTGCAGAAATGTGATTACCGGTGTGTTTGGTCATACCTACAAGACGGCACAGATTTCCAATGGTAATATTCTGGCAAATGTTGCAAAACTAAGGCAAATGGATGTCGGACATGCAACCAACGGATATTTGGTTATCGAGAACCTGATCAAGCGAAAGCAGGAAGTTGATAAAGTGATGATTTTCACCGACTGCCAGCTATGGAACTCCAACTGGGGTAGCTCCAAAACGATTGAACAGTCCTGGAATCAATATAAAAAGATCGCTCCAAACGCAAAACTATACATTTTCGACCTGGCAGGATACGGAAATTCACCACTCAACACACTAAGAAGTGATAA
>JAGQVA010000758.1 GCA_020438265.1 Bacteroidota bacterium | reverse complement strand
AAGATCGAGGAAGAAATCGGCGATAAAGATCAGATCGCCTCTTCCCTGCGCAATATTGGGATTATTTACAAAGAACTGGGTAACTATACCCAGGCTATCTCCTATGGAGAAAGAGGCCTTCGCGTGGCCCGGGAAGTGGGGAAGCTGCAAAACTTAGAGCTTGCCGCAGGACAACTCTACTATAGTTACAAGGCTGCCGGCAGGAGTAAGCAAGCCCTGGAGATGTATGAGATCTACATCCAATTGCGCGACAGCCTCAACAGCGAAGAAAACCAGCGGGCTACCATTCGCTTTGAATACCAGCAGCAAGCCCTGGCCGACAGCCTTACCAACGCGCAGGAAAAAGCCCTGGCCCAGGTAGCATACGAAAACCAGCTCGGACGCCAACGTCTCCAACTGGGCTTTGCTGCGGGGATAGGGGGGCTGCTCGCCCTCCTTGCCGTGGTGCTCTATCGCACCAGCCACCGCCGCCGCAAAACCAATGAGCTACTGAGCCTGCAAAAAGGGGAAATCGAACTAAAAAGTAACCAGAATGAACTCCTCCTCAAGGAGATCCATCACCGCGTCAAAAACAACCTCCAGACCATCTCCAGCCTGCTCTTCCTCCAATCGGCTCACATCAAAGACGCCGAGGTGAGGGAGGCCGTCGCCGCCGGGCAGCACCGGGTCGAGTCCATGGCCCTCATCCACCAGAAACTCTACCAGCGCGACAACGTGGCGGCTATTGAGATGCGCGACTACCTCCAAAACCTCGTGCAAAGCCTCATCGACACTTTCGACGCAGATCCGGAGCGCATTCGTTTTGAGCTTAATATGCCCGAACTGGAGCTCGATGTGGATACGGCCGTGCCCCTCGGCCTGATCGTCAACGAGTTAATTACTAATTCGCTGAAGTACGCTTTTCCGGATGGGCGCAACGGGAAGATTCAGGTGAGCCTGGCCCGTCAGCCTGAGGGGAAGCTGGAACTGTACGTCGCCGACGATGGCGTGGGTGCAAACAATACACCAACCGGCACCTCCTTTGGCTCCCAACTCATCAAGCTGCTGACCACCCAGCTCGGCGGCACGCTGGAGCAGGGCAGCGAAGCTGGCTATTGGACGCGGGTGGTGGTCTAAAACCGTGCTTCGCTCAGTACAGGCGTGCCAGCATAAGCCCCTATCACCGCTGGACAATCTGGACATATCCTTGCCAGATATAATCAGTTTTCCTATTTTAGAACCAACGAACAGGAGACATCAAGGGAAATTACGAGCTATTCAATCCTCATAAAAACTACCGCCATAGGAGGCTCCGTTCAACGCGGTTTCTATGAATCATCGCCTGCGGCTACAAGTCATAGAAACCTTAATGTTGGCAGTCATAAGAAAATAAAATCATCGATTATAAGAGAATTGATTATGAATAAATTAAGTAGTGAAGTCTCTGAATTTCTTGACGGACTCAATCATCCTTTTAGAAAGGAAATTGAAAAATTGCGTCTTATAATATTAAATGCGACGAATGATTTAACCGAAAATATTAAATGGAACGGACCGAATTATTGTTATGGAGAAGCTGACCGAATAACAATGAGAATTCAACCACCGAAACAAGTCCAATTAATTTTTCATCGCGGAGCAAAAAAACAAGAACAACCAAAAGAAAGGATAATTCAAACGGACTCAAATCTCCTGACCTGGAAAGAGAATGACAGAGCTGTTATAACCTTTAAAAACATGACAGATATTGAAAAGGGCGAAGCAGATCTGATAGAAATTGTAAATGACTGGATCAAAGCAACTCAATAGAAAATAAAGAACTGTCAACAATATACAACCGATAAGAACCTACTATGCAGTCGCATTAACCCTTAACATTTTTTTAGTAACTACCTGAACAGGCTGAAAAAGGTATTAAAGAGGATTAAGCCCGTTTAAAATATTTTTTAACATGAAAAGTCAAATTGTAATATTTTTTGCATTAGTAATGCTTGGCGCTTGTAGCAGTCCAACGAAATCCGGTATCACTCAACAACCAACTTTAGCTGATTATCAGGTTGGCGAAAAATGGGTTTGGAAATACAAAGGTGTAACAACGGAAGGAGAAGTTCGCTCGGATGGAGAAGATACAAGAGAAATTATTAGTGTTGATGGAGTTTTAGGCATGACAATCGGAAATGATACGATTCCCGTTACTGACATTGTTAAGCCGGAGGAAAGTGAAACTCCTAAATACGACTGGCCTCTGGAAGTGGGGAAAAAGTGGAAATATGAGAACAATTGGACAAGTCAGGATGGCACAACGGGAAACCAAAGTCAAGATGCTGAAATATTATCATACCAGGAAGAAACGGTAGGAGCCGGAACATTCATGGCCTACACAATTAAATACACAGGTAAAATCTCGAATTCCAGAGGATATAGCGCAAATGAAGAGGAGGTTTGGTTGTATGCACCCGCAGTAAAAAACTTCATTAAACTTACTCAAACGCAAGGTGATTTTTTGTATATAGAGGAATTAATCGAATATTCAAAACCTGAATAAACCTCTGTGAAATAATAAAAATTTTTCTCAACTACTTATTATCAAAAACCCTAAACTAATGAGTGAATCATCTTACCCACCCCCAGCCTTTTATTTTCAGGTCTTCTTTACCGGAACAATCAATCCATCTCCTGGCTCATTTCAAGAAGCATCAGGAATTCAGGCAAATCTTTCATCTGAAGAAATAAATGAGGAAGAAGAAGAGGATAACAGGTTCAATTATAAAATTCCTGCAACGGCTAAATACGAGAATTTGGTATTAAAAAGAGGCTTAATGCCTAACGATTCTCCTATTGCTAAATGGTGTATGGAGACTTTAGCAGGAGGAACAAATAGTATACAACCAAAGGATATTAGCGTGAGATTATTGGATTCAGAAAAGAATCCGTTGATGGGGTGGGATTTAAAAAATGCTTACCCGGTATCGTGGAATATATCAAATATGGGCTCTATGAGCGGTGAGATAATGATAGAATCATTAGCGTTTGCTTATGCTTATTTCACAATTGAGGGAAAATAATAATATATTAGCTTTTTGGAAACGGGTAGGGTAATTATTGTGGATATCGTCTTATGGCAATCATTTGTAGGGTATTAAATGTTAGTTTAATAAGCAATATGATGTCACCCTGAGCGAAGTCGAAGGGCCTAAGTACATCTGAGTGCTTTTGTCATTCATACGCAAGTCTATAGGCCCTTCGCTTCGCTG
>JAGQVA010000757.1 GCA_020438265.1 Bacteroidota bacterium | reverse complement strand
CACTATATTGACTGCGGTTTCAGAATCTGTTACCTGGCGGGTTCCATTCTCCACCAGAAAATCATTCCCCTGATACATGGTCCCTGCCGGATGACCTCCAGGGGCAGTAAAAAGAGGACCTGTGCTATACACATCCGGTCCGGCCATTTCTCCACTTTGAATCTGTTCCCGAAGTTTGAGGATATTTTCAGGAATATCTCCCACAGACCTCACCGTTGTAACACCTGCCCGGATCAGATTCATTCTGACATCAGGTCTTTGTTTGATATAATCCAGAAATTGCCTTTGCGGAGACATGCCTGCACTTTCTTTACTGGGATTATAAAAGTGAATATGCATGTCCACCAGCCCGGGGATGAGGTTTTTACCTTTTCCGTTGATCTTTTTTGCTTCCTTTGGAATATCGCAGTCTGGGCCTACACAGGTAATATCTTCTCCTTCAATGACGACGGTCTGATTTTCAAGGACTTTTTCTCCATCAAAAATGGTAACTTCTGTGATTGCTAAAGAGGTATATTCAGGTTCCGGGCCTGTGTACAGACCCGTGTTCAGCAACAGATAAACACCTGCCATGCTCAGGCTGGTAATGATAATTACTGCAATCAAAAATGTGGTTAAGCAACCCTTGGATTTCATCATGAGGTGGTTGATTAGACCTTCCAGGTTTTTAAAACCTGGAAGGTCTGAAAGATCTTTAAACTACAAATCCTCCAATACATCCGCAGAAATCCCCACACTTGAAAATCCTCCATCGTGGAAGAGATTCTGCATGGTGACTTTTTTGGTATAATCAGAGAACAGGGTAATACAATAATCTGCACATTCATCGGCAGAAGCATTTCCCAGCGGAGACATTTTCTCACCATAGGTAAGCATTTTATCAAAACCGCTCACTCCGGTTCCGGCAGTAGTCGGGGTAGGGGACTGAGAAACGGTATTAACTCTTACCTTATTCTTTTTACCGAAATGGTAACCAAAACTACGTGCGATAGATTCCAGCAACGCTTTGGCCTCGGCCATATCGTTGTATTCACTGAAAGTTCTCTGTGCAGCGATATAACTCAATCCCAGAATAGAACCCCATTCATTCATCAGATCGCGCTGATACAGAACCTGCATAACCTTGTGGAAAGACATAGCTGAAACGTCATAGGTTTTGACAAGCCAGTCGTAGTTGAGATTGGTATATTCGCGTTTTTTGCGAACATTGGGAGACATCCCGATAGAATGGAGGACAAAGTCTATTTTTCCAAAATCAGCTTCTGCCACGTCCAGGAGCGCATTGATGTCGTCCATGGAAGTCGCATCGGCAGCGATAATTTTAGCATTTATTTTTTCTCCCAACTCATTGATTTTTCCCATTCTGAGAGCTACGGGAGCATTGGTTAACAAAACGGAAGCACCTTCTTCGTGTGCTTTTTCAGCAATTTTCCAGGCAATAGACAGTTCGTCCAAAGCTCCGAAAATAATTCCTTTTTTTCCTTCTAGTAAGCCCTTTGCCATATATAATTATTGTTAGTTCTTGTAGAATGATAATCTATAACGCGCAAATAAGAAAGTTTTTGATTAGGAAACAAGACATGATGATTCCTGTGAATTGGCGGGAATTATGAACAGATTCGCAAAATAAGGGTATTCTGCAAAGATTATTTTTTGAACTAAAGAAATGATTAATTTTCTTTACGAAGCTAAAAAAAAGAAGAGAATGTAAGCGTATGGGCGAACAGTTGGTTATTGTCCCGACATATAATGAAAAAGAAAACATCGAGGCTCTTATCAGACAGGTGATGGAGATTCTTGAGGAGACACATATTCTGATTATTGAGGATAATTCTCCCGATGGTACTGCTGACATTGTAAAGGGACTGATTGCGAGTGGCGAATTTAAAGATCGCCTGCATATAGAAGAGCGTGAAGGTAAACAAGGCCTGGGGACGGCTTATCTGTATGGTTTTAACTGGGCATTGGAAAGAGGGTATGAATATATCTTTGAAATGGATGCCGATTTTAGCCATAATCCCAAAGAATTGCCCTATTTATTAAATGCCTGTAAAGAGGAGGGGTTTGATATGTCTATTGGCTCAAGGTATGTCAATGGCGTCAATGTGGTCAACTGGCCGATTGGCAGAGTGCTGATGAGTTATTATGCCAGTGCTTATGTACGGATCGTTACCGGAATGTCTATCCGGGATACAACCGCTGGTTTTAAATGTTATACAAGCAAGGTTCTGCGAAAGGTCCTGGAAAGGCCCATTCGTTTTGTGGGGTATGCCTTCCAGATAGAGATGAAATTCCGGGCATGGAAATACGGCTTCAAAATCAAGGAAGTTCCTATTATTTTCCGCGACCGTACGATGGGCGAATCCAAAATGTCCCGGGGCATCTTTAAAGAAGCTGTTTTTGGGGTAATTAAAATGAAAGTTCGCTCCTGGTTTACAAAATGGGAATAGATTCTGTCCTTGATTCAAAAAATGGAAATAATCATCAGATAAGTTTGCAGATATTTCCTACCTTTGCAGCAAAATTGGACCCTAAACAGCTAACTAAAGATTAAGACATTTTCGATATGAGTATCACTAAGAAAAAATTTCGCCCTGGAGTACTTTATGGTAAAGAAGCTCAGGACTTATTAAACTACGCTAACGAAAAAAACTTCGCTCTGCCCGCCGTTAACGTTGTGGGAACCAATACTGTAAACGCTGTGTTGGAAACAGCCAGAGATGTAAATTCTCCTGTAATCATTCAGTTTTCCAATGGTGGAGGAGTATTTTTCGCTGGAAAAGGCCTGAGTAACAGTGGTGAAGCAGCAGCTATTGCTGGTAGTGTTTCCGGAGCTCACCACGTTCACATGATGGCTGAAGCCTATGGTGTGCCTGTGATCCTTCACACTGACCACTGTGCAATGAAATTATTACCATGGATCGACGGATTGCTCGATGCAGGTGAAAAATACTATGAGCAGTACGGAAAACCTCTGTACAGCTCACACATGCTGGATTTTTCTGAGGAGCCATTGGAAGAAAACGTAGCCGTTTCAGTTGATTACTTCAAAAGAATGGCCGCTCTTGATATGATTCTCGAAATTGAGTTGGGAGTAACTGGTGGTGAAGAAGATGGTGTTGATAATACTGACGTAGACAGTTCTCGTCTCTACACTCAGCCATCAGAAGTAGCTTACGCTTACGAAAAAATGAAAGCGGTAAGTGATCATTTTACCATTGCAGCTGCTTTCGGTAATGTACACG
>JAGQVA010000756.1 GCA_020438265.1 Bacteroidota bacterium | reverse complement strand
CAATACCAACAGTACTTGAGTTGATATTGGGCTTATCCCTTGCAACCCAGTTTTTAAATCCGTTAAAACCCAATCCAAAAGTACCAAAAGCACCAGATTCCCAACGAGGCCATACAACCAGTTTGGAATTGATGTCAGCCAGATCTTTGTTTACTGCATCCAGTTGAGATTTCAATTCAGCGGCCTGAGCAGCTTTTTCTTTTTTCTGGGCTTCTAATTCTTCTGTAGTCTGGCCAAAAGCAACGCTTAAAACCAGCACACTCATAATGGTAGTTAGTAAGATGTTCTTTTTCATGATAACAAGGTTTAAATAGTTCGAGCAAATTGGATTATTAGATTTTCTAAAATAAACTTTTTTAAGATCCAATCATATTGACCAGAAAATAAGGAGAAATGTTTTTAAATAATTTTTAGCTTTTTTCTTCCTCTGTTCAATAATGCATTTAAGACATAGCCAAAATGGGTTAGTCACACCAAGTTTAAAATTTTTTTTTGAGTGATTGAAATACGCTGACTGTTAATGAATTGTCTTGATGTTTTTGCTTTCCTTTTTCTTGAAAAGAGAAAAATAACCGCCCTTTTCGTGAAAAATTCTTATTTTTTATTCGGATTTAGTTATTCTCCCAGACTATGATAAAATCCTGGTTCCAAAGTTTTTTTGTCTTTATTCTGATGATTATTCCTGGTTGGTTGCCGGAAGAGGGAAAGATATTTTCTCAGGTAAATATTGATTCTTTAAGGATGGTATGGAGGGATACCAGTCAGCCGGATAGCAGTCGGGCAGGAGCGCTTTTTGAGCTTGGAAAGGCTTTTAATGATATCCAACAGCTGGATTCTATCATGCCTTATGCCGAACAGCTTATCAGTTTTTCAAATGGGAAACGCCTTACGACAGGATTAGGGAACGGCTACCAACAGAAAGCTCTGGCCTGGTATTATCGTTCGAATTATGACAGTGCAATAGCAGCTTTTTCAAAAGCCCTGGATTATTACACCCAATCAGGAAAAAAGCAAAAAATTGCTGCTACCCTTAATAATTTAGGCGTGATGTACAATGAAAAAGGGGAACCAGAAAAATCCAAGGAATATTACTTGCAAAACCTAAAAATATGCATAGAACTTCAAGATTATACTCTGTTGGGAAAGATATATCATAACCTGGGGTTATATCATGAGAACAAGGGCAAATATGATTCGGCCTTGTATTATTACCACCAGGGAATAGTAAAATCCAGATTAGTCCAAAACTGGCGGCAAGTAGCTCATACTATGCAAGTAACAGGAATTGTGTTTCAGAATTTAAGTGAGTATGATTCGGCCCACAGTTATTTCCTGAATAGTTTAGATATTAGAAAAAAGGAAAAAGATACTCTTGGGATTGCAGATTGTCTACACTGTATAGGTGTCATGTACAAGCGAAAAGGCCAATATGATAGTGCATTTGTGTATATTCTTGAGAGTCTGGAGTTATACAAACTAAAAAGACATCAATTTAAAATTATTACTGCTAAAGAAAATCTGGGAGTATTACACGGAAATCTTGGTGAATTTGACGAAGCAATCAAATATAATCTTGAGGCTCTGGCCTTTTATGAAAAGACTAAAAATAGAAGGCAAATTGCTTTAGCTACCTCTCGAATAGGTGAAAACTATTCTTTTTTAGAGATGTATGAAGAGGCGAGAACCTATTACAAAAAAAGCTTTGATATTTTTGAAGAATTAGAAGATAAGCGGTTAATGATGTCATGCCTGAACGATATTGGAAGCAGCTATCTATCACAAAAGGAATTTAAAAAAGCGAGGCCCTTCATTGAAAGAAGTATTAGCATCGGAGAAGAAGTCGGGGAAAAGCATCACCTTGCGACTGCTTATAATCTGCAAGGTGTATATTACTACAATCAAGATCAATATGAGCAGGCAATCCCTTTTTTCCAAAAAAGTATTACCCTGTCTGAAGTAAATGGCAATCAGATAGGGGCTGTTTCTCCTTTGCTAAATATTGCCCGTTATTTGCGTAAAAATAAAAATTATGAAGAAGCAATCCGTAATGCAAAAAGGGCGTTGAAACACTCGCAAGAATCTGATTATCCCAAATCTATTTCATCCAGCAGTCAATTGCTCTCTGCTTTATACAAGGATACAAAGCAGTATGACCGTGCCCTTGAAATGTATGAATTGCATATCATGATGCGGGATAGTCTTGTAAGTGAGGAAAATCAGCGAGCTATCTTTCGCCAGGGATACGCCTATCAATATCAACAAAAAGCGCTCAGCGACAGCCTTAACTTTGTCCAGCAGCAAGTACAACAAGAATTAGCATACAAGTACAGGCTAATCCAGCGTAATTATCTGATATGGGCGGCAATTGGTTTGGGTTTGTTTTCAATTCTATTCTTGCGCTACCGCCACCAGCGAAACGCTCGGGAACAAGCCCGCCTTTTGGAACAACAAGAAATTGAGGCAAGAAACCTTCGGGACCTGAATGCCCTGAAAACCCGACTCTATGCCAATATCACCCATGAATTTCGCACTCCTCTGACTGTCATTCTGGGAATGGCAGAGGAGGCGCAGACCTATTTCTCGGAGCGAGATAAGGAGGCTTTTACCCAGGCCATGGAGATGATCCGGCGCAATGGCAGTAGCTTACTTTTGCTCATAAATCAGATGCTTGACCTGGCCAGATTGGAGTCAGGCAGTTTGCCTGTTCACTATCAAAAAGGAGAGATTGTCGCTTACCTGCGTTATCTCTGTGAATCTTTTCAAAGTTATGCTGCCGCTCAGGGGCTGCAACTCACCGTCTACAGTGAAATTGAATCACAGATCATGGACCATGATCCGGAAAAATTGCTCAGTATTATTTCTAATCTTATTGCCAACGCGATCAAATTCACACCTCCCGGCGGGAAAATTATTTTCCATATTTCACTATTGGAAGACCATCTCCAGATCAAGGTTCAGGACTCTGGGATAGGTATTCTGCCGGAAGATTTGCCCCGTATTTTTGACCGGTTTTTTAGCCCCAATCATAATGATACATCTGTGAAGCAAGGGGCGGGTCTGGGGCTTGCATTGGTCAAAGAACTGGTAGAACTTATGGATGGCAGTATAACTGTCCAGAGCCAGCCTGGAAACGGTAGTACCTTTACCCTGCTTTTGCCCATCAGGCAGGAAGCCGAATCGATGCCGGATTCCTATGATATGACAGCGGTTCGCCAGCAAATTATCCCTTTCTTTGAATTAAAGAATCCTCAGTTCAGTGAGTCAGGA
>JAGQVA010000755.1 GCA_020438265.1 Bacteroidota bacterium | reverse complement strand
GATGTTCCTTTTAATCAACTTGCCCTTTTGGGGGGAGATATGCTGATGCGGGGTTATTATCTGGGGCGTTACAGAGACAAAAATTATGTGGGTGCTCAGGCAGAATATCGTTTTTTGCCTTTTCCCTTCGGTAAAAGATTGGGAGCCGCAGTGTTTATGGGGTATGGCGGAGTAACGCCTACTGTCGGAAAGTTTAATCTGAAACATTTTCAGCCTGCCGGAGGTGCGGGACTGAGGTTTTTATTATTTCCTCAAAAGGATATTTATGTGCGTCTGGATGTGGGAATTACGCCCGAAGGCACAGGGATTTATTTCTTTACGGGGGAGGCCTTTTAGTCTTTGAAAAGGGTGTTTTTCTTCACCACATAGCCACAGTAGCATAATTTTAAAATAAGGAAGAGAGAAATCATAGGTAATAACATTTAGCTATGAACCCGGAGATAATTCCTACTATATTTTCTATGTTTTCTTTCTTCTGAAAAATTTCTATGTGCTATGTGGTGAAAAATAAGGCTCCTATGTGATGAAAAATAACTCCCTCTCACCGATCCGTATCATAAGTAACCGTAATCTCAATATTGAGATATTGCAGTCTTCCGCCATCATAAATAGAACCACCACCGGGATTGGGATCAGTGAGCACATTAAAAATTCCTACATTATAATAACCCCCAAATCCTACTGAGCCATAATTGGTAGGTAAATTGACCGAAACACCAAAAGGCAACATCAGGTAGAGACGATTGACCTTTCCATCAGCTCCCGGCACCTGAAAATTGGATGAGGATAGTCTATAACCAAGAATATAACCAATTTTGGGATTAATGGCTTTGAATCTTGGCCCCACTTTCAAATCCATTTCTACTCCTGTAACTCCTACCTGCGGTACATCCTGAGCAAAATCCCGCATAATTACCGGTAGGTTAAAACCACCATCTTTCCCGTTTTTATACATCACATTCAGACCCATTTCAAATCCGCTATTGGGTTTGTATTTACTTAAAAATACGCCAAACAAACCTGTTGAATACCAGTGCTCTACCAGTTCGTAGTCTTTGGCTCTGGGAAATCGGTTGAGATTGCTGGCAAATCGCAGGCCGATGCCAGACTGAGCGATGGTATCGCTGAGAAGCAATAGGAAAATTCCAATGAGGACAAGATTTCGCATAGAATTACAACGATTGAGGTGAGGGTTTAATCATAAGGACAATAAAAAATGGAGAATGTTCGGTTTGAAAATAAGCAGCTTATGAATCATTATCAATCCTGCTTCAAATATTTCGGCGCAATTTCGTGCATATAAGCAATCGCTCTCTCCGGATCATTCGGAATCAGTCCATCCAGAATCGCTTCCCGGATCTCGGTTTTGATTTGCCCGATAATCCTTCCCGGCTTCAAGCCAAAAGCTTCCATAATCATATCACCCGTAACAGGAGGCTGCCAGTTGCGAAGATTATCTCTCTCTTCTACTTCACGAATTCGGGCTTCCAGCTGGGCATAATTATTCTTAAATCGTTTTACTTTCGCCAGATTTTTGGAGGTAATATCCGAACGGCAAAAATCGAGCAAGTCATTCAAATCTTCTCCTGCTTCAAATACAATGCGCCGAATAGCACTGTCCGAAACTTCCTCATTCACCAGGGCAATCGGGCGTTGATGGAGTTTTACCAGGTTTTGGACATACTTCATATTTTCATTCATGGGAAGTTTGAGTTGACGGAAAATCTTCGGTACCATCCGCGCTCCCCGGTCTTCATGGCCATGAAAAGTCCATCCATTCTGAGGATCAAATCTTTTGGTTTGTGGTTTGGCAATGTCGTGAAGAATTGCTACCCAGCGGAGCCACAAATTATCGCTGTGCTCAGCTACATTGTCCAGTACTTTGATGGTATGGTAAAAATTATCTTTGTGGCCCTGACCGTTTACAACATCCACGCCTTTCATCGCCTCAAGCTCTGGAAAAATGATTTGCAAGAGACCCGTTGATTCCATCAACCGAAATCCTATCGAAGGGATTGGAGCCAGTATGATTTTATTCAATTCGGTAGTGATACGCTCCTGAGAAACAATCTTAATCCGGTTTTTGTGTTTTTGAATGGCTTTGAGCGTCTCTGGCTCTATCGTAAAATCCAGTTGGGTTGCAAACCGAATCGCCCGCATCATACGCAAAGGATCGTCGGAAAAGGTAATTCCCGGTTCCAGAGGCGTGCGAATAATCTTGTTTTGCAGATCGGCGACTCCATCAAAAGGATCAATGACCTCTCCGTAGTTTTCCTTATTCAAAGAAATAGAAAGGGCATTAATGGTAAAATCCCGTCTCAACTGATCGTCTTGCAAGGTTCCTTCCTCAACGATGGGTTTGCGGCTATCCCGGCGATAACTTTCCTTTCTGGCACCAACAAATTCGATTTCAAAATCCTTGTGCCTGACCATGGCAGTGCCAAAATTCTCATAGACTACCAAATCTTTACTGTCGGGTTTTTGAGCCAGTTTTTTCGCCAGATCAATTCCTCTGCCTACTACTACCACATCAATGTCTTTGCTATGCCTTTTGAGTAAATAGTCCCGGACAAACCCACCAATCACATAGGCTTTGACACCAATTTCTTCACTGCAAATTTGTAAGGTGGAAAATATTTCTGCTTTAATCGCCTCTTTCAGATTCATTAACAATCAATTTGCGTCTTATATTTTGACTTTTGCAAGTTACGATTTTCTAAAATTACTCTATATCTTCAGCAGGGAATAATTGCAATTCTACTTGAAGACTTTAGAAAAAGGATATTTAAGGGCGGAGCCCTGACCTAGTAGAGGTCTAACGTGGGTAGCAACATGCGATTTTCTATAATTCTTCCGAGAAATTTTGCCCCAGGGCAAAATTTCTCGGGGAAACAGAAGCAAATTCTATATGCTACCCACGTGGGACCTCTATGAGGTCAGGCATTCGCCCAAAACTCGTGTACCTATGATAAACAACAAAAAGACCATTGGCCGTATCCTGGGCCCTCTTTTATTTATGTTGATTCTCCTTTTTTTCCGCCCGGAAGATATGGAACCTTCTGCCCGTTATGTTCTGGCCTCAACTGTCTGGATTGCTGCATGGTGGGTTACAGAGGCAATTCCTATTCCGATGACTTCCCTGTTGCCTTTGGTTTTTTTCCCGGGAATGGGAGTAAGCAAAATTGCTCCGGTGGCAGAGGCTTATATCAATCCGATTATTTTTCTGTTTATTGGTGGTTTTATGCTGGCACTGGCATTGGAAAAATGGAA
>JAGQVA010000754.1 GCA_020438265.1 Bacteroidota bacterium | reverse complement strand
CCAGTTCCACCACCTGGGCAAAGATTGGAGTCAAAATTGCCCTGACAGCTGTGCCATCAGGGCTTTGTGATTCGGCTGGGACTCGAACCCAGGACCCTCTGCTTAAAAGGCAGATGCTCTACCAACTGAGCTACCGAATCTACCGTTGCATTAATAAGTAACGTTTACTTAATTGCGACTGCAAAGATACGGCCATAGATCAAAATGTCAAATAAAATCCAAATATTTTTTGTAACTTATTTATTTGTCTTTCCTTTTTGGGTAAAAGCAGTCCCTTTTACCATGGCCGATAGCCTGCTGAATCGCGCTGAACAGGCGTATGAATACGAAGATTACCCCAATGCAATTCATCTATATGAACAATTAGCCGAGCAAGGGTATTTCCATGAAAAAATGCTTTATCGCCTGGCTTTTATGCACGAACAAGCCGGTAACTATCCTCAAAGTATTTACTATCTGCGCAAGCTTCAATGGGAAATAGGCGGTGATCATCTCAATGATAAAATCGATCAGCTTATGGATCTCGGTAGTCGAAGCCGCTTTTCATCTGGCGAGCATTGGTCAACATATCGACTTTGGATTAATCACTATCAATGGTGGCTGGTAGCAGCAATGATTCTGTTGGGTGTCATAGCCGCAGGATTAGTGATTGTTCGTTTGGGGGCCATAATAAAAGCCTTTGGATTGGTCTCGGCTGGATTTTCAGTTATTCTGGGCATTTTACTGATCCATCATGTATGGTTTTACGCTCCCAAGGCAGTAATCATGAAGTCTTCAGCGTTGTATGAGTTGCCTGCATACTCTTCATCATATCAAAACCTGCCAGTGGGGGAAGGAGCAACCGTAACAATTCTTGATGAAGAAGATATCTGGTGTTTTATCTCCATGGATAAATTCAGGGGATGGGTACCCCGATTTGTATTAAGAGAAATTTAAAGGCTTTTTCTTGCCACCTGAATACCTTTTCCGAAATTTACCAATATCTGAAGTTTTTTTTGTCCTAAAAACAACCAACATTCTCCTGGAAACTCTAATACACTTCTTTACTAAATAGCCCGAAAGGGTTGGAAAACAGCCCCAACAGGAATTTTGGTATTATTCACGGCGATCTTTACCAAAGAACCTGGTTATTTATAGGAAATAAAAAAGAAGTTGTTAAATTAGGGGAGTATTATAAAAAAATACAAGAAATATGGAAAGCTACCCTTACAATGATTAACAATTGTAAGATTCTTTCCGTAGATTAGGGAAGATAACAAAATCCGTAATTAGAATTCATATTTAGTTTAGCTACAATAACATGTGGAAACGATTTGTACGAGCAATCAAGTCAATTTTTGGGGGACTTGTCAGCTCTATTGAAGACCCCAAATTGATCCTTGAGCAAAACATTCGGGAACTGAATGATCAGATTCCTCAAATGAATGAAAACATCGCTACTGTTAAGGCCAGTGTCATGTTGCTGGAAAAAGAACTTAACAAGTACAAAAATGAATACAAGGATCTCGTCTCTAAAATGAAAGCTGCTATTCAGGCTGGAAGAGATGATATAGCCCAAAATTATGCCCTTCGTCTTGAATCAACCAAGTCCCATATGATTCAGACCAAAGAGCAATTTGAAACTTCCAAAAAAGCTTATGAAAAGGCACTTGAAGTGAAAAAAGTCTTCATGAAACAGCGTGAAAAGAAAATCGCTGAAGCCCGTGAAGCACTTCGTGCTCATGAAAGAGCAAAGTGGCAGGCCAAAATTGCTGATACAATGGAATCATTTGAAGTAGCAGGAATTGATGCTACTCATGACGAAATGGTTACCAAAATCAATGAGGAAACTGCTAAAAATGAAGCCAGAATGGAAATGGCTTTAGACTCTGTTGATACAGAAACTTTCAAAATTGAGGAAGAAGCTGAAAACCTGAGAGCTGCTGATCTTGTTAAGCAGTTTAAAATGGAAATGGGCCTTGATTCTGACGACGATCCATTAAAAGATATGGACCTGGAACCAAGGAAAAAAGAAATCGAATAATTGTAAATTTTCTATTACAAATTTTCCTATGACTGGCGAAGAAAAACGCAAGAAACTCAAAGAAGAAATGAAGGCCGCCTATAAACGCGATCTTCAGAAAAGAAAAGAGTTTCAGGAAAAAATGAAAACCTTGCGTCATACGCAGAAGATGAATAATGCAATTGGAGAAATTATCTCTGGCCTCACTTCTGATGACTCTGACGAGTGGATTGATAAACTCAATCGGGATACAGTTCTTTCTGAAGCTAAAACTGAAATGGCTTTAGATGATGTGCTGGAGGAAGGGAAAGAACTTGACAAACTGAAAAAACAAGCCGAAGCGGAAAAATTCTCGGCTAGTCGGTTAGTTGAAGAAATGAAAAAAGAAATGGGCCTGATTGATGAAGAATTATTCCCGGAAGAAAAGAATGAAAAGAAAGATGATGAAGGTCCTAAGAGAACTTTAGGCGATTTTTAACCCGTAAGAATTTGCCGATTTTTGTCGGTTCTTTTCACAAAAAAAAGTCTTTGGAATCACTGGTTCCGAAGACTTTTTTCGTTAGTGCTATACAAAGTGATCACTAATTGTATTTTTCGACTGTATCAATGTAAGACCTCAAAAGTCTGGAAAAAGATCATCATCATGCTCAATTCCTGTTTTAGACTCTGTTGTTTTTTTCTCTTCTCTATTACGAGCTACGCCTGGGGGCAGCCCCTTACCCCTCTCTCCAAAATTGAAGTTCCATTCAATCAGGATACTGAAGTATTTTCCTTTACAGATAATGATGGTGTTACCTTATTATTTAGGGAAAATGGAGAGGCCCGGCTGTACCTGCTCAATCACGATCTAAGTGTAAGAAGTTCTTATATTGTCAGAGATCTCCCTCAGAACCAGGATTTAAAAGAACTGGGATTTACCAATAATGAAGATGGTCTGAGTATGTATTACTGGAATGAGGAAACAGACACCTATCATTCTGTTTATATCCAAAAAGATAATGGGAATGTTTCACCGGGCTCTTTTCAGGTAGGCAGAACTCGCAAAGGAAATCTTTATTGGGGTTCATTCACCTATAATGGAATGCTTCACATCCTGCGAATGCCTCGTAACAGCCAAATGATTAGAATTTGCCGGTTTGAAGGAGGAGAGGAATTTAGCGCTGAAGAATATAAAGTAAGTAAAAGAGACTTCCTTGAAAAAACAGAAGATCGTCTGAGTAGAGTAGAAACTCACCCAAACCTGGGGCTGAGAGATACTTATCTTCCGGGAAAATTGT
>JAGQVA010000753.1 GCA_020438265.1 Bacteroidota bacterium | reverse complement strand
TTTTCGGGAATGCCACTTCGAGCAATGTAATTTCACCAATACAAATGTCTCGGGAGTAGCTTTTCAGGAAGTTCAATTTTCAGGATGTAAACTGCTGGGAATTGACTTTCACGATATACGACCCATGAGGCTGGACATGTTTTTTCGTGAAACAAGGCTCGAATTGTGTTTGTTTCACGGGCTAAACTTAAGTGATACTTCTTTTCTGAAGTGTGAGATCATTGAGTCAGAGTTTATGGATACGAACCTTTCTCAGGCTGATTTTACGGAATCGGATCTTAGTCGTAGCCGTTTCCGCAATGCAAATCTTCAAAAAGCCCAATTCCAAACTGCCCGCAATTATCGCATCAATCCAACGGAAAATGAGTTAAAGGGCGCGCGATTTTCCCGAATGGAAATTGAAGGATTGCTGAAGGATTTTGGGATCTTGTTAGAATAATTTTTCTCTTTGATTTTATTCCGAAATAACGTAATATAGATTCTATTCTCCGTTCATTGAAAGCAATCAACCATTTTTAACCATACCAATCATACCCTTATGGATCTTCATTTTCTAAACCTATAACACTTTCATTATGAATGCTCTCACTGCTACTGTGCCGCGTTATTTATTTTCTGCGGTAATGATCATCTTTGGTTTGTTTCATTTTATGGGAGGCTCTGCCATGGCTTCTGCCGTTCCTATCCCCGGCGG
The DNA here is from genome assembly GCA_020438265.1 of Bacteroidota bacterium. GTDB lineage: Bacteria > Bacteroidota > Bacteroidia > J057 > J057 > JAGQVA01. Next base: position 2,600 of record JAGQVA010000753.1, on the reverse strand, counting down.
GGTCTTTTGGGTCTATTTTACGGGTCTGGCTCTGATTGCTGCAGGCGTCAGTTTTATCATCAAAAAGTATGATTATCTGGCGGGTTTACTGCTGGCAGCTATGCTGTTGATTTTTATTCTTCTTGTCAAAATTCCAGCCATTTCGAGTGCTACTGATCAAATGGCGATGCAGATGACAATCGCTGATATGTTTAAGGATCTGGGCCTGATTGCAGGTTCGCTGATGCTGGCCCATGCGGGTAAGAGTTAATACATGAAAAAAATCAACACAGAGGCACAGGGGTTCGGAGATAAAAAATGAATCATCGACTCCTCTGCGCCTCCGTGTTTTTATTAGCATCGATCGTTGTATTTTCACTCAAACACCTTCGTCCCCTCCGAACAATTCGTACAAATATCAATCTCCCCCCGCGACTGCAAAAGGCGACTCCGAAATGCCTCATAAGGCTCACTTCGCCAAATCTCCCGAAAGTCCTTCTCCTGCAAATTCCCCATTTCATATTGAGCGTCTTTGTCAAAACAACAGGGCAATACTTTTCCATCCCAGGTGATTTCTGCGCCATGCCATAGTTTCCAGCATTGGTTGTGAAGCGGGTTTTTGATCTGGTATTTGCCGTTTTTATCTTTTTTGTAACGGCTGTATTTTTCAATGGTGGGAATCAGATCACTTCCATCCTCAAAATCATAAATCTGGGCGGTTTTAAATACGACTTTATCTACCCCAAGCTCGTGTCCCAACACTTTCATATCTTCCACCTGATGTTGATTAGGTCTGACTACCAAAAACTGAATAATGATGAACGGGTACAAAGTTCCGGCTTCTTCACGCGCCGCAACCAGGTTTTGAATACCTTTTTTTACCTTTTCCAGATTTCCTCCCACGCGATAAGACTTGTAGGTTTCCTGAGTGGTGCCATCAACGGAAACAATCACTTCGGAGAGTCCGCTTTCAATTGTCTCTTTTGCTTTTTGAGGGGAAAGGTAATGTCCATTGGTACTGGTGGCGGTATAAATTCCCTTGCTGGTCGCGTAGGCTGCCATTTTTAAAAAATGGGGGTTGAGATAGGGTTCTCCCTGAAAATAAAGGAGAAGGAAAATTAGCTCATCGCTCAACTGATCCAGCATTTTTTGAGATAACTCTTCAGTGAGCATACCTGTGGGGCGGGTAAATGACCTTAATCCCGAAGGACACTCCGGACAACGCAGGTTACAGGAAGTCGTCGGTTCAATCCCTACTTTCATGGGCATACCCCAATGCCATGACTGTCGGGCAAAACGCGAAAGGTGAAAAGATAAAATGATCTTCAGGAAATTCAAAATCTTCCTAAAGGTCAACGTATGAGCAAGCAATCGTACTTTTCTGATATGCAGCAAGGAAACCGTCTTTGGGGCGAAACTAGGATTCACAAAGGAAACTTCCTAAATTCATTTCGAAGAATGAAATAATAGAACCCATTCCACTTTCGTTTTTTGAACATTATGGCTGTTGGCTGTTAGCCATTGGCCTTTAGCTTTTAGCATGAACCAATGGCGAATAGCCAAAGGCTAACAGCCAATTACCTACTGAATTATTCATCAACTTCATGGAGCATTTTCACAAAATCTTTTTATTGCTCTCACTTTTTCCTGCCTTTTTTTCGCTTTCTTCTGCCCAGATTTCCGGCGTCATTAACCAGTATTCGGAAGTTATTTCCATTGATTATGCTAATTCCTCGGTTGAGGTAGCCGATCCGGGATTTTTTAATGTCGATGATCGGGTCCTTTTGATTCAGATGAAAGGAGCCCAAATGGTTACAACCAATAATTCCTTCTTTGGCGATGTTTCCAATATCAATGGGGCAGGTATTTACGAAATGGCTACCGTTTGTGATGTCATTGGCAATGATGTTTCCTTTCAATACGGCATCCATAATACATACAACCCAAATGCAGTTTCAAGTCCCAGAATTCAATTGGTAAAAGTGTATTCCGGTACGAATGAGACGGTTTCCGGAACAGTCACAGCGACTCCCTGGAATGGCGCTACTGGCGGAATTGTGGCGATTGAGCTTACGGGAACATTAACCATGAACGCAGATATTGATGTGAGTGAACAAGGGTTTCGGGGAGGAGATCAGTATGATACTCCCTATGAATGTCAGTGGTTTACCACACATACCAGTTTTTTTTATGGATTTAATGGTGGAGATCTCCGCGCAGCAAAAAAAGGGGAAGGGATATCGGAATATATATCGGGGATGGAATATGGAAAAGGAGCTCAGGTAAATGGAGGGGGCGGAGGAAACGACCATAACGCTGGTGGCGGCGGTGGTGGTAATTTTGGATTTGGAGGAAATGGAGGTACAAGAAACGCTCCGGGTTTCTTTGATTGCAAAGGAAATCATCCAGGGTTGGGTGGTGAGGGATTAGTTGCATTTGGTTATTCAGCCCTAAACAATCATGTATTTTTGGGAGGAGGAGGAGGTAGTGGGGAAGATAATAATAATGAAAGCCATAATGGTGGAAACGGGGGCGGACTTGTTTTGATTATAGCCGATCAAATAGAAGGAAATGCCAACGCTATTGTCTCAAACGGCGGAACAGCCCAGGACTCGGACAGT